>CAZYTI010000460.1:0-4478 GCA_964650065.1 uncultured bacterium | reverse complement strand
AAATGGCGATCATAATGATCTCTTCTTTTCTGGTTAGAATTCCCATAACAGATCTACCTTCATTTTATAGTTATATGTCCGATACTTTACTAAACGATACATTTTTTTTATTACTACGAAGTACATCAGGTTATCAGGACATCAGTGAGCAGGAAATCAGATTATCGGGATATCAGGGAATGCAGTCTCATTGTTTTCCTGATCTTCTGATACCCTGGTGTCCTTCCCACTGATATCCTGATCCTCTGGTACCCTTCCCACAGCATATCAGGTTATCAGAGAATCAGTGGGCCGAAAAGGTGGTTTTTTCGTCTGCTTGCCCTTTATCTTTTCATTATCCGGAGCGAGGTAACACGATTCCATCTATAAAATCGACTTTATCGATTTTTATATTTTAACGATATTATCGATAAAATGTTTCAAATTGAATTGTCTAATTCGAAAATAAATACTATATTGTCGAACGCAAGATTTTCATTGGCACTGTGTTTTAAAAAAAAAATAAATATTTCATGACACTCTGATAGCGAGGAGGACTTATGTCCAATAAAAGGTTGACCTGGATCATCGCCGGATCGATTATTGTTCTTGGGATTATCATCAGCCGTATTCTCAGCAGTCAAAAAGAACCCATGCGACGCAGACCGGCCACAGGCGGTACAAAACCCCTGATAATACTCACAGTCCGGAATCAAGATATCCATACCCAAATCAAAATGACGGGACCGCTCTATGCATATGATAAAGTCGAGCTCTATGCCGAAGTCTCCGGCGTTTTCTTGGAGATGGAGCGTCGTTTCAAGGAAGGCAATCGATACCGGAAAGGAGACGTACTCGTCCAAATTGACGATCGGGTTTACATGAACAATGTATTGGCCCAAAAGAGCAGTCTGCTCAATCAGCTCACATTGCTGCTTCCCGATCTGTCCATCGATTTTCCTCAAAGTATTGGACATTGGGAAAGCTACCTAAAGCATTTTGATGTCGAGAAATCCCTGAGTCCGCTTCCGGAGCCCGGCAGCGATCAGGAGAAATATTACATCGCCTCAAGGAATATTTACAGTCAGTACTATGCCATTAAAAGTATGGAAGAAACCTTAGCCAAGTACACACTGAAAGCATCTTTCGATGGAATCGTCACACAAACCCACATCAATCCCGGCACGCTCGTGCGCATGGGCCAAAAATTGGGTGAATTTACCAACACAGAACTCTATGAAATGAAAGCCGCCGTATCCATCAGTGATGTGGACAGACTCCAGGTCGGACAGAGCGTCATCCTCACATCCGAGGTGATTCCGGGATCCTTCGAAGGTCGAATTCAACGTATGAATCACGTGATCGATCGGAGTTCCATGTCTGTTAATACCTACATTCACACACGGGATAAACATCTCCGGGATGGGATGTACCTCACTGCCCTCGCCCAGGCCGATCCCATCTCCAATGCCTATGCTGTGGCCAAAGATCTCCTGATCGGCGAAGATCAGATCTATACAGTGCAAGACTCCATTCTCATTTTCATGAAAGTAACAGTCGTATCTGAAGAGGGCGACCAGGTCATCGTTCGAGGCCTTCCCGACGGTACCCGTATTTTGGGAGAATACTGGGCGGACGCCCGTGAAGGCATTCGGCTTCCCAAATCGGAAGCCGGTGGACGTCCGCAAGGTCCGGGCATGCAAAGGCCGGCAGATGCTTCATCCCCACGCTCACAGTCCACACAATCGGGAAGGAATAGGGAATGAAGAATGCGATCCGAACATTTATCAAATATCCTATATTGGGAAATGTCCTGCTGGTGGCAATTTTCCTGTTTGGGTGGGTGGGATTCAACAGTTTAAAAACAACTTTTTTCCCGCTGATTCCCAGTCGGATCATCATCATTCAGGCTTTTTACCCGGGCGCTTCACCCGAAGAGATTGAAGAGGCCATCGTTCTCAAAATCGAAGACAATCTCAAAGGGGTAACCGGCATCGAACGGGTCGAATCGGTCTCCAATGAGAACAGTTGCCGCATCACTGTGACCATACTGACAGGATACGATGTCAATATTGTGCTCCAGGACGTCAAAAATGCCGTTAATCAGGTCAGTTCCTTTCCTGCGGGAATGGAACGTATGACCATCTTTCGGCAGGAAGCCCGGAATTTTGCCATCGATTTTGTCCTGGCCGGCAACGTGGATCTCACGACCTTAAAGCAGGAGGCCCGTCGCGCCGAACGGGAACTGCTCTCTATAGAAGGTATTTCCAAGGTTTCCCTCAGCGGTTTTCCGGCCGAAGAAATCGAGATCAGTCTCAGGGAAAATGATCTTCGTGCCTATGACATGACATTTCAGGAGGTCCTGAACGCCGTCAGAAAGGCCAATGTCAAGATGACTGGGGGTAAGATCAAGGGGAAGCAGGAAGAGCTCCTCATTCGGGCCAATTTAAAGGGATATCATGCTGAGGAACTGGCCAACCATGTTCTCCGATCCACACCCGATGGCGCCATCGTCCGTCTCAAGGATGTGGCGGACCTCATCGATCGCTGGTCAGAAAATCCCAACCGGGTCTATTACAACGGCAAAGCATCTGTACGGGTCACTGTCCAGAACACCAATCAAGAAGACCTTTTCTTCGTCACCGAAGCGGTAAAAAACTTTATGGAACGGTACAACGCCACCCATGATGAGGTACAGACTTATGTCGTTCGAGATGGTGGTGAAATTATACAGGAACGTATCGATCTCCTGACAAACAACGGTATTTTGGGAATGATCCTGGTACTGCTTTTTCTTTCTCTTTCCCTGAATCCACGGATGTCCTTCTGGGTGGCCCTGGCCATTCCGGTCTCATTTGCCGGGATGTGCATGGTCGGACCCTTCTATGGTCTGACAATCAATGTGATGTCCCTGTTGGCGATGGTTCTGGTCCTGGGCATTCTCGTGGACGACGGTATCGTTATTGCGGAGAACATCTATCAGCATCACGAGCGGGGCGAGAAGCCCATTCCGGCGGCCCTGAACGGCACCATCGAAGTGCTGCCTTCCGTGGTGGCCTCCATTTTAACCACGGTGGTCATATTCACGACCTTTTTCTTCCTGGAAGGCGGCCTGGGTGACCGGGCAAAAGACATGGCCTTCGTGGTTGTGGCTACCCTTCTCATCTCACTGATTGAAGCCGCCTTCATTTTACCGGGTCATATCGCCCACTCCAAAGCACTCTGCGCCGTATCCAACAAGAAAAGTCTTGTGGAACGCTGGGCGGACAAAGCACTGAAGGGCTTTCGAGAAAAAATCTATGGACCCGCACTGAAATTTACCATCCGTAATCCGTTGGTTGCCCTGGCCATTCCGGTGGCCCTCTTTCTCATCACGTTAGGTGCTCTTCGAGGCAGTATCATCAAGACCACCTTCTTCCCCATCATCGAAGGCCGTAGCGTGAATATTAGACTGGAGATGCCTTCGGGAACGCCAGACTCTATAACGGACAGTTTACTCACATCCATGGAGTCCCGTGTATGGCTGATCAATGAGTTTTATAAACGTGAAGTGGATAATGAAACAGATTTGATCCTGAATATTTCCAGAAGTATCGGACCGGCGACCCATCAGGGGAACCTCTCGGTCACCCTCGTCAGTAGTGAAGAACGTTCCTGGAATTCCATGGAAACCACCAATCGTATTCGACGGCAAGTCGGACCCATACCCGGTTCTGAAAAGCTGGAATTCGGTGGTGGCATGCGCTTTGGAAAACCGGTCTCTATTGCTTTGGCCAGTAATGATCTCAATCAACTCCGGGAAGCAAAGAAAGTCTTAAAGGATGAACTCCGAAAAGTCGAAAAACTGAAGGACGTGGTGGATGACGACCCACCGGGACTTCGCGAAGTCAGCATTCGCTTAAAGGACCGGGCCTTCGCTCTGGGACTGACCACTGCCGATGTGGTCAGTCAGGTGCGTTCCGGCTTTTTTGGTAGCGAAGCCCAACGGTTGTTGCGTGGCATCGATGAGGTCAAGATTTGGGTGAGATATACCCAGGAGGACCGTTCTTCAGTCCGTAAACTGGAAGACATGCGTATTCGGATGCCCGGCGGCCGTGAATACCCGCTAAAGGAAATTGCAGACTTTTCCATCCAGCGGGGTGTCATGGCTGTCAATCACATCGATGCACAACGGGTGGTTAAAGTGGAAGCGGATATCACCGACCCCAGGGAATCGGTTCCTGACATCATCGCCGATATCCGGGCCGACATCATGCCGGAAATTGTCGAGAAATTTCCGGACATCTGGTTCAATTTTGAAGGACAGAGCCGGGAAAATCAGAAAACCATGCGCGCCATCGGACGGATTGTCCCCCCCATGCTCATCCTCATGTTTCTCATTGTCGTGCTGACGTTTCGATCATTCACTCAGGCCATTATCGTTTTTCTCATCATCCCCTTCAGAATCAAAGGCGTCCTGTCGGGGCAACTCAAACAGGGGCACATCGTGAGTATGTTGT
>CAZYTI010000459.1:0-4485 GCA_964650065.1 uncultured bacterium | reverse complement strand
TCTATTATTAAATCAGATAGTTTATCCACAACTGAATCAGAAACCTCATCGGCTTCTCTGTAGAGTGTATTCAAAGCTTCAAAATGATTTAAACATATTTGACACTCCCGGAGATGGCATTCAATAGACTCCTTTAAATCCTGGTCTCTGATGCCTCCTAGCACGTGGAGTTCTAATGTTTTTTCATCGATACACGGTTCCACCGATTTTCCTCACAAGATTGAAAAAATAATGATTGACTACTTTTCTCTAATAAAATAGGTTCACTCGCTTCTCATACAGAATTTGGCAAAATAACATGCTTTATTCGTGTTTTCAATAATTTAACAAAATATTCAAATCGTGTACGGATTTCTCCTTGATATTGCTCCGGAGTCACATCGGGTAAAAATTCCTGTATGTAGGAAAGATTGGACCGGAGCGAATCTTCGTTCAGCATATCGTCGATCATACGAGTTAATGCACCTTTTAGACCTCGAACGGTTGTCTCTTGCATCTTCCCTTTGTCGAGGTAATCACGATCCAACTTCTTGAAAAGATCATTCCTCATCTTTTCGACACGTTTAGTGATATCCGTTCTAATGAGGTTCTTCTCGACCTGATTCACTTCTGCGATACTTCTCATTCCCGCTTCCTTTTGAATCCCTCTCCGATAGGTTCTGATGATACGAGTGGCATCACTCAGTGCTATGGCAATGGATTCATCAGCATGACCGTCTAAACCGGAAAAAATTTTCTGAAGAAGTGTCGGAATCGAATCCATCGGACGAAACAGGGAAAAGAGATGCTTCATTATAAAATCAATTTCTACTGGATCGATCACTTTTTTTGTCACCGTGGAGTCATGATTTTCCGAAAGCGCTGTAATTTGATTCCCACGAAACGTCTCCCTCATATTTAGATCCGAATCTTTTGAAACCGCAATTTTTATTCCCCGCAAAATTTTGGCTGTTTCGGGATCCCTCTCTTTGAAAACCCGATGAAGAGCCTGTTCTGTTCGGGTGGTCACCAATCGCCTGAGGAGAATAAGCCATTCCTCGTCAATCGGATCCTGATCGAAGTATGGTATAAAATAGCGCCGCAGTTGGATATATTCTCCCGCACCATTTCGTTCGAACAAATCGGCAATGGCATCGACTGCGATATCTTCCAAATTGGATTCCGGGGATTCGGCAGATTCCCGAATCCGATATCCTCGTGATTCCTTGTACCTTAAGTACCCATACGAGAGACGAATGCAAATTTTAATGAACTCAATCATCTCCCGTTCTTCAGGAATCGATTGGCAGATACGATGAATACAGGCCTTTAAATCAATTTTTTTCAGAAGTGATAATTGCATTAATTATACCACATTAACAAAGTATAAATATACAAACAACTCCCTATAAATCCAAAAGCTCCCGAAAGGATACTTTTAAAATGAGTGATAAAAATATTGTCATCAAAAGAAATGAACATCATAAAAGGTATCGCCCTGCTGAGGTCCTACCATATGCTGAGCACTGATAAAGGGGCGACAACAATAAAAGACGGGGGAGAGAGAAAATAATTTTACGCTCTGGATTAGGAAATCCTGAGCGGTTAAAATCTTTATTATAAAAGGCTTGTAAATTTTTCAATACTCAAATTCGCCTGCCGGATAATGGCTCTCAATGTACCTCTATCCAAAATTTTGTGGTCTGGAACAACCACCTGAGTAAAGGGGTCATCTCGCCTCAATATCAAATGGCTGCCTTTCTGCCGATTGATAAAGAATCCCCTGCTATCAAGAGCACTTACACATTCCTGCCCTGAAATGACGGGTAATTTACTCATACCGCAACTGTCAATACTTCAAAATGATCTTCTGGAACTGACAGACCATCTTCCTCAAGGGCTGAAATATAGGCATCAATTGCTTCTCGAATATTCTGTACAGTTTCTTCCCTGGTTTTGCCCTGACTGATGCATCCCCGTAAGGAGGGACATTCGGCTACATAATACCCATCTTCTCCAGGATAAATAACGACCTGCCGCATATCATCGCCTCATTCTATAATTGTACCCCAATTTATAATAACATGAAAAGATAAGATGAATTTTAACCAAAATCAATATTTATCTCAATTATGTAAAACCCGATGGAATTGTAAGCCTATCTGGTCTCTTGTCAAGTGGATTTATCATTTTGTTTGCTTATAAATAATTTACGGATTACATGAGATATTCTCCTTTCAGGATTCCATTTGAACATTTTTGTTGACATTTCGCATTCTTGTAGGCATATTAACATTTTCATTGAGTATTACTTAAAGGAGCAATCATCATGACAACCGTAACACAAAAGGACATTAGAAAAGCAATTCGTGAAGTGAGGAATGGTATATAATGGAATATATCAAGAAATCACATATAACTCAAACCAGTGAACCAATGATAAAAAGTATTGGAATCACCCACCGGGAGCGTATCGAACGTGGCGTGACTCAAGCTGCCAAACTCTGGCGGAATGAGGATGGCACTCCGGAAACATTCCATCAGTTTTGCCAAACACACTTCATCGTCGATTCAGGCATTCTAAAATCGACTTTTGACCGATTCGAAAAAAACATGGAGAGTGTATCCGGCCACTTTCATGAAATGACCCGGGATCTGCGTGAATCCATGGACTTGGATAGGGGGCCCATGCTGCCTGTAGACAGCCTCTTCGTTCAGTACGCTCCCGAATCGCACGCAAACGAAGATTTGTTCAAAACAAAGATCGCATTTGTGGCTCTTTTAAATTTCCCCCTTCATACTTTGGATGATCGTTTGAATTATGGACATCTATGGAATCGGGAAACATGGGCACAGTCTCGCCTCACGGACTATTTTTCAACGAGGATTCCTCCTGAAATCATCCAGGCGAGGACCAGTGCCTACATGACAGGTCACACTTATATCAACCATTACAACATCTGCATGCACCATGTGTTGGATGACCACAACCAAAGACTCTTTCCTGCAGGACTGAAACTCCTCTCCCATTGGAATCTTCGAGATGAGATCAAGGGACAATATGCCAGTATCGATGGACTCCCCAGACAGGAAATGATACAGCGCATCATGGAGAAAATCATCCTCCAGGAAATCCCTCAGATGGTGATCAACAATCCAGCTCTTGATTGGAACCTCACAACCAATGAGGTTTCGATATCGCCCATCCAGGGAGGTCCAGGAGCCCCAGTTCCTGATTCTATTCATAATAGGCCTGAATCAAACGAACGATATGCTCATTTATGGCAAATCTTCAAAGCCGAACACCGAGTCGATCCATACGATCCCATCGCACCTTCACTCCTACAGCGGAAATTTCAACGTTATCGGGAAATCCCCGAGGTCAATGTAGTCGAACTCTTGAAATCCATACTCACCTCACCCCTGATCCGGAAAACAGGCATGTTTATTCAAAAGCGACTCGGCCGCAAACTGCGGCCATTTGACATCTGGTACAATGGCTTCAAATCCCGGGGGCACCATCAGGAATCTGAACTGGACGTCATTATTTCAAAAAAATATCCATCCCCAGTAGATTTCCAAAACGACATCCCTCATCTGCTTCAAACCCTGGGTTTCTCCCAAGAAACGGCTTCATTTTTATCCTCTAAAATCGTCGTGGATCCCGCCCGGGGATCCGGACATGCCATGGCAGCTGGCCGTCGGGAAGACCAGGCTCATCTTCGAACTCGAATCCCTTCAACAGGCATGAATTACAAAGGCTACAACGTGGCCATCCATGAACTGGGCCATAATGTGGAGCAGGTTCTCTCACTCAACCGAATCGATCATATCCTCCTCAGGGGTGTGCCCAACACCGCTTTTACAGAAGCCTTTGCCTTTGTCTTTCAAAACCGTCACATGGAACTCATGGATCTCGTCCAAAATGAACCCATGGATGCGCATATGAAAGCTCTGGATACGCTCTGGTCCACGTATGAAATAGCAGCCGTAGCCCTGGTGGATATCACTGTATGGCACAGGATGTATGACCATCCCAAAGCCGATCCTGCCCAACTCAAAACCGCCGTCATTCAGATCGCCCGCGACATCTGGAATCAGTATTTTGCTCCTATTTTCGGTATAAAAGACATCATCCTGTTGGCGATCTATTCCCATATGATCGATTATGGACTCTATCTGCCCGATTACCCGCTGGGCCATATCATTGCCTTCCAGATTGAACGATACCTGAAAGACAAAAACCTGGGTGAAGAAATGGAGCGCATGTGTATATTGGGTGCCATCACCCCCGATGCATGGATGCAAGCGGCCGTCGGTGGGCCAATTTCGGTGGAGCCGCTTCTGGAGGCAGCGGAAGAGGCATTGGATGTTGTTAATTTTTAAAAATCGACTCTTCGGTTAAGGTTACTGAGACACTTACAAGAGCAAATCAGAAAATCAACAGAACAGCAACTAACATATAGAAAAGACGGAGAAACCCATGCCCCCCATTACCCGTTTCGG
>CAZYTI010000458.1:0-4497 GCA_964650065.1 uncultured bacterium | reverse complement strand
CAAGAGAGAAGCGCATATTGTCTCATATTTTAGAATCATCCTTATTTCTTGGGGGCTCATTATCCTGACTGTTTTTTCTGAACCCCTTAGAGGGGATGATTGGGGATTTCGATTTGTCCGTATTCAATACAGCTATGGATATGGAGGAGGGGGCGGCAGACGCGGAAGAGGGGGAGGGACCGCACCGTGGCAGCACGATTACCCGACAGCGGAGCTCAACCTCTATGAAGCCATGGAGCGTACGACGAAAATCAAAATTCACGGGCAACCCCTCATTTTGACTTTATCTGATAAACGGATATTTGAATATCCCATCCTCTACCTCTGTGAACCTGGTTATTGGCGTATCAGTGAATTGGAGGCAAAAAATTTACGGGAATATCTGAATCGGGGCGGTTTCATCATTTTCGATGATTTTCGGGGCCGGCGAGAATGGATGAATTTTGCCAATCAGATAAGTGTGGTTTTTCCTGAAAAAGAGTTTGTCGAACTTGCTCCTGACCACCCCATCTGGTCAGTGTATTATGAAATCGATCCTGTGGCCGCACCATCTCTGACGAGTGGTCGCATGGGAAGGTATGATGACCAGTATTTTACCATGTACGATGAAGAAGGCAGGTTGATGATGGTGGTTTGCTATAATCAGGATATCGGTGATGGATGGGAATGGCCCAACAGAAATTGGGATCAGGCTTCAACCGAAGCGTTTAAAATGGGAATTAACTTTATTATTTGGGCATTGACCCATTAATTTTTTTAATCCGCAATGGTTGAAGGATAAAATTTTCAAGATATATAAATCTTTGATGCAATTATAGTTCATCCCATGCGGCACATTGCGGATTAAAAAAATTATAGGAGATACCAATAGTGGCAGAGAAGAAATCGGGACCTGTGACAGAGAGATCAATCGGAAGTAAGAAGAAACCTGTGAACGAAAAAGCACTTTTTCAAAAATTGCAAAATGGCAAGGAGTTGATCATCAAAGAACTCCGAAAGCGTATTGTCGGACAGGATGAGGTCATTGAACAGGTTTTAATCGCGTTATTTGCAGGTGGTCATGTTTTAATCACCGGTGTGCCGGGACTGGCAAAAACATTGTTGATCCGGTCTCTGGGGGAGATATTGGATCTCTCCTACAAGCGGATTCAGTTCACCCCCGACTTGATGCCTGCGGACATCACCGGTATCGATATCCTGGAGGAGGACCATGCCACAGGGAAACGGTCCATTCAGTTTTTCAAGGGGCCCATATTTGCGAATATCATCCTGGCCGATGAGATCAATCGAACGCCCCCAAAAACCCAGGCGGCCCTCCTGGAAGCGATGCAGGAGTATCAAGTGACAGTTGGAGGTGAAACACTATTATTGCCCCAACCCTTCTTTGTATTGGCAACCCAGAATCCCATCGAACTGGAAGGCACATATCCCTTGCCTGAAGCCCAACTCGACCGCTTCATGTTTAATATTGTGATTGATTATTTATCTGAAGATAATGAGTTTGCAGTATCCATGGAAACGACATCAAAAATCCAGGCCGATCTGAAAAAAGTACTTACAGGAAAGGATATCATCGAATTTCATAACCTCGTAAAAAATATTTTTGTCCCTGAAAATGTCGGGCGATTTGCCGTTAAACTTGTACGGAGTACGCGACCCATTGATCCCGAATCCCCTGATTTTATTAAGAAGTGGATCAGCTGGGGTGCAGGTCTGCGTGCCTGTCAATATCTTCTGTTAGGTGGAAAGGTGAGGGCCCTTTTCCATGATCGCATCAATGTTTCCATCGAAGACATCAAAGCCCTGATCTATCCCGTCTTAAGGCACAGGATCATTCCCAACTTTTATGCAGAATCGGAAAAGGTCGACGCTGAGAAAATAATTGAGATGCTCCTGGATACTGTCAAAGAACCGGCATCGGGACTATGATGTGATTTCGTAGAGCGTGAAGCGTGAAGCGTAGAGCGTGAAGCGTGAAGCGTGAAGCGTGAAGCGTAGAGCGTGAAGCGTAGAGCGTGAAGCGTGAAGCGTAGAGCGTAAAGCGTTTAAGAATACGCTCCTCGCTCTACGCTCTACGATGATGAGATTCTTATAGATGGAGTTACTATTCTGCCTCGATGCCTCCCCGCCTGCTGCAGGCATGGCGGGCAGTCTTTGTGGCTGAATATTTACACAATGAGCAACGCAATATCTTCAAAAAGTAATTTTCGTTTCCTGAATCCCGAGATTCTCACCCGGATTTCGAATATGGAGTTGCTGGCACGTACAGTGGTTGAGGGTTTTGTGTCCGGGCTCCACAAAAGTCCATACAAGGGATTCAGTGTGGAATTTATGGGGTATCGCCAGTATACACCGGGTGACGAACCCAAGCACCTGGATTGGAAACTTTACGCGCGAACCGATCGCCTGTTCGTAAAGGAATTCGAGGATGAGACCAATACGACTTGTCATCTTCTCCTGGACATCAGTCCCTCCATGGGATATGGTTCAGCCACACTGAGTAAATTGGAATACGCATCCTATCTTACGGCCACACTGGCCTATTTTATGATTCGTCAACAGGATAGTGTCGGTCTTTGTTTGTTCGATAATAAAGTCGTTCACCTCATCCCATCCAAGAGTACATCGGGCCATTTGCATTTAATCTTGTCAACTCTGGAAAATGCTGAAATGGGCAAGAAATCCAGCATGGGAAAACCTTTCCATGATATGGCGGAAAAGCTCAAAAAGCGGGGAATTGTCATTATCATCACTGACCTTTTCGATGAGGCACAATCGATCATCAACGGGCTCGAGCATTTTGTTTTCAACGGAAACGAGGTCATCCTGTTTCATATTCTCGATCCCAATGAAGTGCAATTTCATTTTGAAGGTGTAGTGGAATTGGAAGATATGGAAACGGGAGAGAAACTTTTGGTCGCGGGAAAAACTGCACAAGAAATGTATATGGATAAAATGAACCAATTTACGGAGACGATGAGTAAACAATGCGGGATGCTGGGGATCGATTATAAACGATTGTTAACAAATCAGCCCTTGGATTTTGCTTTGCTGGAATACCTTGCAGCAAGGTCACGGTACGCTTAATTTTTTTATGCGTAAATGGGGGGACATCGACACACAAGTTATAAGCTGATTCCATTTACGCATAAAAAAATTAAAATGAAATACAGTAATTTAAAAGGTGTCAAGGTTGTCTTTCATTAATCCATTATTTTTAATCGCCATTGCCGGTGTCGCTTTGCCGGTATTGATTCATTTGACGCGGGAAGTGAAAGTCAAAAAGGTACCCTTCAGTTCTCTCATGTTCCTTCGGGATACACCGAAGGAACTGATTCGAAAACGTCGATTGCGCGATCTATTTCTGCTGCTGATCCGATCTGTCCTCTTTGCCCTTTTAGCCCTTGCCTTTGCGAGACCTTTCTTCCCCAGGAACAAGGCTCAATTGATAATTGGTGAAGAAGGCAGATCCATGATTATACTCATCGATAACTCGTATAGTATGCAGTTGGGCGATAAGCTGGATCGTGCCCGGAGTGAAGCACTGAAGATCATCGATGAGGCCAGCGGTATGGATGAGATGTCTCTGGTTTTCTTTTCCGATGAAGTACAACAGATTTCACCTTTGGAACAGGGAAAAGAAAGCCAAAGGCATGCAATCAACGAAGTGCTGAAAACAACCTATCGCACAACGGAATTCTACAGCCCCCTCCAACTTGCCGAAGAAATCCTGAAAGAGGCCAGGAATCCCGGTCGCCAGATCATCATGATATCGGATTTCCAGAATGTGGGATTTGGTGCCCAGTTGGGGAATTGGAAATTAAATCCGAATGTCACATTTCGACCGATCAAGATCGTCTCGGAAATGCGATCGAATGCATTTGTCAATCGATTCAATCTTAAACAGAGTCGAGTCGGGACGAGGAATGCTGTGGAATACAAAGCGGAAATTCTGACCAGTCAACCCGCGGAAAGCGAAGACTGCACCGTCGATCTCCATGTGAACGACAATCAAATCGATCATGTGAATGTGAATCCGGGACAGATGAACCATGCATTTTTTCAGCAACTTGATCTGAGGGAAGGGTTCTATCGAGGGTCCATCCGGATTAGCGACGATGATCTTTTGGCCGATAATGCTTATTATTTTACCTATGCTGTAGAGCCCTTGCCAACTCTTCTTTGTATCGATGGCTCCCGGAGTCGTCCCCAGAGCGATAGCTTTTTTTTAAGAAGCGTATTCAACCTGGGAGATGAATCTCTTTATCGATTTACTGACGCAGGTATGAACGCCATTACACGCGACCGTCTCAGATCATATGATTTGGTATTTTTGGCAAATTCGGGATCCCTCTCCAATGTTCAGCTCGATGCGATTCTTGATTATGTGGCCGATGGTGGGAACTTGATCGTTTCTTTTGGCGAGCGCATGAACCTCCGGCAGTTTTCTGAGTTACTCAATCGTTTGGGTGTCGGAAATATACTTGACCAGGATAT
>CAZYTI010000457.1:0-4508 GCA_964650065.1 uncultured bacterium | reverse complement strand
TATTGGTGACACCTACGATTCTCTCGGAATGTACGAAGAAGCCGAAGACTAATTCCAGAGGAATGTGAAGGCAAATCCAATATCGGAATTCCGTTTTCAGGCCGAATTTAATTTTGCCATTATGATCAAAAAACAACGCCAATATGACGAGGCTATCCGTTTATTAGAAAGACTGCTTGGTGATGAGGCCAATAAAAAGTGGCTCCCGGATATCGAACTGGAACTTGCCGAATGTCTCGCTTTAAAAGGGGAGACCGATGACGCCATTTTGGCCTATCAGGATATTGTCCTGGAACGTAAGAAATCTGCACAATCGGCAGAAGCGTACTACCGACTGGGAGAGATCTATGAAGAGCAAGACCAAGATTATGATCGGGCCCTGGATTCTTTTTCGCAGGTGAAACTGGAGTTTAGAAATTCAGAATTGGCGGATTCAGCAGAAACCAAGAGTCGGGATATCCAACGTTTACAGGCCTTGCGACAAGTCATTCGGATGGTACACGAAGGTGAAGCAGGGGAGTTGGTCATTGGTACAGAAGAAGTTGAGGAAGACAGTCTCACTGATGATGTGATATACACGATGATCGATTCTGCTTCCACGGATTCATTGAGGTATCGATTGCTCTTAAATGTGGCTGGAAAATCCTTCGTCGATTCGGTCATGTTTGAACAGTATCCCTTTGAACGTGAAAATAGAAATCGGGAATTATCCCAAAGAATGAACCGAAGCAATCGAGTCGTAAGGGAGAAGCAAGAGCAGATGGATTGGAGAGAGTGGATTCAGGAGGGGAGATTTGATGGAGATTTTAATCTGCTTCTCGAATTGCGGAATCTCGATGAACGTCGAAAGAGACTGGAGAAGAAAAAAATAACCGATAATCCTGAATTGAAAACGTTTCGACCCGAAGAATTGGACAAGAATCTCTTTTTATTGGCTGAACTTTACCTCTTTCGTTTCCTTCTGCCTGATTCGGCCCTTATCCAATACCACCGTATCCTGGATCAATTTCCCGAGAGTCCCTTTGCTTCCCAGGCGCTTTACAACCTGAGTTATATTGCCAGGGAAATTGAGGCGGATCAAGAGAAGTCGGAAAATTTTCTTCAACAATTGCTTGAGACGTATCCCGATTCCTATTTATCCAATATTGTTAGAGAAAACAGGGGACTCACCCTCGTGAGTACAGAAACAGACACGGTGGAATTGCTATTCCAGGAGGCGGAACAGTGGCTTTTCGAGCAAAGGGATCCTGTCAGTGCATTTAAAAAATATGGGTTGATATGGGAATCATTCCCCGAGTCTGAGTTTGCTCCTAAAGCGGCTTATGCCATGGGATGGATAGGGGAGACACATTTGGATTCTTTGCAACTGGCTTTCACTCTATATGATAGCCTTATCAACCGATATCCTGAAACGATTTATGCAACGAGGGTTAAAAAGAAGGTTGATACTTATGTAAGAGAGAAAAAAAGAGAAGAAGAAGAGAAAGAAAAAGCGAGACTGGAGGCTGAGGCGGCTTTAAAAGATACGGTATCTTTGAAAAAACCGGTTCTGCGAGAGGAGGGAGATAAATCGAAAATTTCAACCCAGGATTCGTCAATGGCTTTCATTCCTATTGCTGTCGATTCGACTCAAACACCCAATTTTTCTCAGGACGATTCAACCAGAATCCCCCAAAGGGAAATGAGGCGAGAAACAGTAATGGATACGATCCAGGCCCTGCCTATTGGAGGAATTAATGCCATTAGAAGGCGATTGGTCCTACCTTCAGGAATTAATATTAGCCAGTTGCCCAAAGAGGCGACTGTGAAGATACATATCGATCCACGGGGGAAGGCCGTTGAGGTGACCTTTTTGCAGATCATCGAAAATGTGGCCGCCACCGAGGCCGTAAAAAAAGCGATTATGGGGACGAGTTTTCGTGCAGCCCGACTGGGAATCAGGTCCATTCCATCGTGGTTGACCCTATCCATCCCTCTGGAGAAATTGGAAATCAAAGAATAGAGGAGGCCGTGATTCAATACAACTGTCGAATTATACATCAGAAAAACATTACACAGGATATCTATCATTTATCATTGGATGCTCCCGAAATTGCTCAGGTCGCACAGCCTGGGCAATTTGTCCATTTACGGATCGGTCAGCGAATAGATCCCCTCCTAAGACGTCCCTTTAGTATTCACAGAGTAAAACGGGAGTTGGGGTGTTTGGAACTGCTTTACAGGGTGGTAGGACGTGGTACAGCATTGATGGCTGCGGCAAAAGAGGGAGAATCCTTTGATTTATTGGGACCCCTGGGAAAAGGATTTCAAACCCATGGCGATTTTTCCCATGCTCTGATCGTTGCGGGTGGTATGGGAAGTGCTCCGATCTTTTTTCTCATTGACACGTTAATAGCAATGAAAAAGCAAGTCACTCTGCTATGGGGTGTCAGGACGGAGAAGGAGATATTCAATATTTCAGATTTTAAAAATGCAGGAATCACTGTTGGGATCGCCACAGAGGATGGATCCCTGGGCCTTCATGGTCTTGTCACATCACTCCTGGACCAATTCCTGGTCAATTGCGATCAGGAATACTCTTTGGAGGGTTTTGCGTGTGGTCCGGCGGCCATGCTCAATGGTGTCCATGGATTGGTAAAAAATACCTCTTTCGCGTGGCAGGCTTCTTTTGAAGAAAGGATGGCCTGTGGTATCGGTGTATGTATGGGTTGTGTTGTCAAGACGAAAGAAGGGGGATACAGAATTACATGCTCGAATGGTCCCGTATTTGACTTAAAGGAGATGATTTTAGATGATTGATCTTTCGGTCCGGATTGGTACGTTGAAATTGAAGAATCCAGTACTCACTGCTTCGGGTACGTTCGGTTACGGTACGGAATACGGTCAGTTTTTCGATGTCAACCGGTTGGGGGGTATTGTCACCAAGACGATTACCCTCAAGCCCAGAGAAGGGAATCCCATGCCCCGGATTGCCGAGACCCCATGCGGAATGCTCAATTCCATTGGACTGACTAATGTGGGCGTTCATCGATTTTTGGAGGAAAAACTTCCGGCTCTGATGAAATTCGAAACGTCCGTCATCGTGAATGTGGCCGGTAGTACGATAGACGAATACGGCCAAGTCGTGAAGGAAATACAAGGACACCCCCGGGTGGATGCATTGGAAGTGAACATTTCTTGTCCTAATGTCAAAAAAGGAGGACTGGCATTTGGGACCGATCCGGATACCACCCGTAAAGTTGTACAATGTGTTCGATCTATGACTCAAAAACCGATTATTGTGAAACTCACGCCCAACGTGACTGACATCGTGTCCATTGCTGAATCGGCCGTGTAAGGGGGCGCCGATGGATTGTCACTGATCAACACGTTATTGGGTATGGGGGTCGATATTGAGACGAGGAGACCCCTCATCGCACGCGTTGTGGCAGGCCTCTCGGGTCCTGCCATCAAACCCGTCGCCTTGGCCAAAGTATTCCAGGTCGCCAAGGCACTATCCGTCCCCATCATTGGAATCGGAGGAATCATGGATTGGCAGAGTGCCGTCGAATTTTTCATGGTGGGTGCAACGGCCGTCCAAATTGGCACCTTGAATTTTGTGGAACCCAGCGGTGCCGTTGAGGTCCTTGAGGGTATTCAGAGATTTTGTGAGAAAGAAGGAATCGATAAATTGTCCGACCTGGTCGGGACCCTCAAGGAGAATTGAGCCATGGCTGAAACGGCAAACGTATTGGAGGTCATTCGGAATCGACGCAGTGTTCGTAACTTTGATTCTCGACTTGTTGAACGGGAAAAAATATTGACATGTGTCGAGGCGGCGCGAATCGCACCCTCTGCGGAACATACCCAACCCTGGCGATTCATTGTGATGGACGATCCAGCCATTAAATCCTCCTTTGGAAAAGAAGTTTTCTCGGGAATATACCGTGCCACGCGCTGGGCCGCCAAGGCCCCGGTCCTCATCGCTCTTTGTGCTGAATTGAATTTTGTCGTACACCAGGTCGCCAGGGTTCTGCAGACCCTGCCCTTTTATTTAGTGGACCTGGGTATTGCGGGTGAGCATTTTGTCCTTCAGGCCCAGGAACTGGGTTTGGGCACCTGCTGGATCGGTTGGTTCGATGTCCGAAGGGCGCAAAAGATTTTGAATCTTCCCAGGGGCGTAAAGATCTGTGCGCTCATGGCAGTGGGATATCCGAGCCCCGACTGGAAACCGAAATTGAAGAAGCGGAAATCCTTGGATGAAATCATTTTTTATAATGAATGGGGGGGCTAATTCATTAAAATCCTGATATTTAAGACAATAAATGTCGTGTGAATGACGTATAAATTCCATTTGTTCAATGCCCTGCAATTTATTATACTATGCTAAATGAACAAATGGGAGGAAGTTATGGACCAGCCAGAACTTGGTGAGTTAATCGAAAAACTCAGGAAACAGCATAAATTAACACAGTCCGAATTGGCCCAGAAATGCAATTTAAATATCCGTACGATTCAACGAATTGAGT
>CAZYTI010000456.1:0-4516 GCA_964650065.1 uncultured bacterium | reverse complement strand
TCCTCTGACTGTTGGATTTTGCATTGCAATCGAAAGTAATCGTGAAAACACTCTTTCGACAGAAGTCCTTGTGTTGTACAGTTCCTTGAAATTTAGTGAGCCATAACCCATCTGTTCCCGAATGCTCGGTTCGAGTCGGATCAGAGCATTACACCCTTTTCCTTTAAAGAATTTGGGATGGATGGCCGGACAGACAATATACTCATACCGAATTTTAGGATCATAATGGATCGGACAGGTATATTGGCAGTACAGGATGCCGGTCCGTTTCGGACGCATTTTTCCTTTACGGTACATGGAAAGTCCTGCTTCACAAATGACTTTGTTCCCCTTGATTTGATACCCTTTGAACTGTTCATTTCGAGGATTATGGGGCATGATGGCCTGGGCTTTCAGGTCTTTAATAATGAACCTGAGCAAGTCTTCAGTATCATAATTGGCGTCCCCAATAACGGCAGTGATCTTTAACTTGAAAGCCTTTTTAGCATCTTGAATCATGGATTTGGCCATTTTGGTTTCATGTACATTGGCTGGTTTGGTGACCTCCCAAAGAGGTAATTCGGTGACCGTATCGGTAATGATGTGATTTCTGTAGCCCCAGAAGTACTGAACTTTTTTCTGAAAGGGGTAAGGATAGTGAATCATAACCCCTAATCTTGCATCAGGATCACCGGCAGGTATTTGTGTTTTATCGAATCTGTCCTTCATGGAGGTTTTTAGATTGTTCTCTTTCAGGGCAACAACAATGGGGCAGGAATCAATCGCAATGGTTTTACCAGTAATCACTTCCGATGTGATAAGGTCTTTCACCAGGGCTTGTTGGACAGATTGAAGCTTTTCATTTGATGAGTCATGTAAAAAGGATGAAAACCGTTCGAGGGAAGGAGCCGGCAACAGAGGATTCAATCCCAGCGCCTTTGATAGCGTAGGATTGTTATTCAACTCGAACGTTAGATCTGACAAGTTTGTGAGTCTTCGGAATGCCTTGTAGATGAGTGCTCTTAGGAGGCGGTTACGGCTCACGGGTTTTCTGCCGGTTGTATATGCTGGTTCATCGATTTCGGGAAGTGATTCAAAAATGGTATTGTATTTGACTTGAGACGGTAGATCGGTTGGATCAAAGAGAATATTTGAGACAGACATGGGGTATCCTCTTGTTTTGTGAAAGTCTGCTAAAATCCATATAGTGAGGATACCAAAAACTTGGGAGTTAGGAAAGCTATATTTCAAATAAACAAAAACATCACCAACTCTATATGAAAGGGTTTCACAAAACTCGATCTTCCTAACCACCCCTTTGGGAAAGGTAAAATTGGAATTAAATGCGACCATCTTGGCTATTTTGGAGTAAATTTGACTCATAAAAAACAATAGGTTATGATTGGTTAGGAAATATCAATTTTAGTACTTTTATAAATCATTAATAATCAATATCTTCTGAGTTTTGTGAAACCCTGTTAAGCCCAAAGAAGTTAGAAACCTGTCTTTTCACATATTCTGACGATTTTGGCTATACATTTAATTTTTTAAAAAGACCTAATGTTTTTAAGATGACAAGAAAATCTGACTTTATATTCGCTTTTCGCATATAATCCAAGTCGATCATAATTTTATTTGGTAATATATGACTCATGTATATCTCCTGCCATTGATCTGTCGGGATTGAATTTTCTTCAGTCTTATAGGTTATACTCGCTGGACTCGTTATTCCTGGTTTATAATCAAGGATTTTCTTTTGTTCACCCGTATATTCTCGGACAATCCGAGGATCCTCGGGTCTTGGCCCAACCAATCGCATGCTTCCTTGAAAAACATTTATCAATTGTGGAAGTTCATCCAATTTAGTTCTTCGTAATAATCTACCGACAAATGTGATACGTCCATCTTGTCTCGTTGTTATTGGGGGTCCAACTTTTGATGCATCTTTAACCATAGTACGAAATTTAATAACCCTCATAGATTTGCCATATTGCCCGACACGTTCAGCATGATAGAAAATCGATCCTCGAGTATTTAAAACGATTACTATTGAAATTATAATCAAAACCGGCAGTAAAAATATCAATCCGAACAAAGTAACAATTAATTCCAAAGCTCTGGGCATAGTCAACTATTCTTATATTCTTTTATTACATCCGCAATTGCTTCAATAACATATTGAACATCCCTATCGTTCATTTTACTGTAGATGGGCAATGAAATCTCCCGTTGATATTCCGAATATGCCATGGGAAAATCCTGAGGTTGATAACCATAGGTCTTTTGATAATAAGGATGTAAATGCAATGGAATGAAATGCACACTCGTGCCAATTTTTCGGGCATGTAGTTCTTTAATAAACCTGGATCGATCGATTCTCAGTCGATCTAAATTGAGTCGCAACATATAAAGATGCCACGAATGTTGACTATCAATCCGATTAAACGGTATCTGGAGCTCTGGGAATTCTTGAAAAGTATGCGTATATTGATCCGCGATTTCCTTCCGACGCTTTAACATCCAATCGGTTTTAGACAGCTGTACGAGACCGATCGCTGCTGCAATATCGGTAAGATTATACTTATAACCGGGCGCGACAATTTCATAATACCAGGAGCCCTCTCTACTGTATCTTTTCCACGCATCCTGACTTATCCCGTGCAAAGCCATTATTTGACATCGCTTTGCCCATGCTTCATTATCGGTACAAATCATTCCCCCTTCTCCAGTCGTGATTGGTTTCGTAGCGTAGAAACTGAAACAGGTGAAATCGCTAAGACTTCCAATCATTCTATCTTTATATTTCGTTAAGAGTGCATGAGCTGCATCTTCAATTACCGACAGATTATAGGTCTTTGCGACTTCGTGAATTGAATCTAAGTCTGCAGAGAGTCCGCCAATATGGACGGGAACAATGGCCTTCGTTCTCTCTGTAATCCCTTTCTCAATAAAATCAGGTTTAATATTAAGCGTATTGGAGTCAATATCAATAAAAACCGGCCGCGCATTAAAATAACGAATCACTTCAGCCGTGGCTGCAAACGTATAAGGACTCGTAATTACTTCATCTCCAGGCTTTATGCCGATGGCCTCCAAAGCGAGATGCATGGCTGCTGTCCCAGAATTCACGGCGACTGCAAACTTGGCACCGACTTTCTCGGCAAACTTCTCTTCAAATAATCGTGTTTTGTTTCCGGTTGTTAGCCAGCCCGACCGGAGAACGGTGTTCACTTCAGCTATCTCATTCTCATCAATATCTGGTAAAGTGAATGGTAAGTATTCACTTCTCATATACAAAAACCATTAAAAAAAGTTTGAAAAAACATATAATTAGTTACCGTCACTAAGTTTTGAAGAAATGATGTCTCCATTTCCAAACACCAGCGACACTTCCCACACCATACGAAATGTGTAGACAAAAAAATACAACAGGTAATATCGGGAGTCTATTGGGATGCTTTCGTGCCGTCCAAAAACTGGCTGATGTATTTGCCAAAGCATAAGGCCCAATAACTGCAAGAACCCACTCCACCTGATTGGTAATTAATGTCAATAAAATCGTAATAATTATCGAAACCACAAATCCCAGGGGTATGATATGGCGCCAAGAAGGTAAAGCACCACGCTTCTGGATCACTCTGACTTTATATACCCCATACTGAAAATACTGACGGCATAGACCGATTATAGTCGTTCTACTATAATAAACTGCCCGGATCGTATGATCTAACCATATCTTCCCCCCAGATTGTATCAACCGAAAATTAAACTCGTCATCCTGGTTGCGTATGAGTTCCTCGTCAAAATTACCAATTTTATCAAATACGGTACGCTTATAAGCGCCAAAAGCCACCGTATCCACCCAACCCGATCCTCCTCCGTAACGGAAACGAGCATTCCCAACACCAAAAGGGGAACTCATCGCCAATGAAATGGCTTTACCAATCCATCCTTGACTTTCTGTGATGAGAATTCCACCAACACAATCCGCTTCCTTTTGCTCAATCATAGCAATACAATGCCGAATGTAGTCCGAATCAATTTCACAATGCCCGTCAATACGGACAATGATCGCTCCCTGAGCGTGATTCAGCCCAATATTGAGTGCCGTTGATACAATTCCTCTGGGATTATTCAATAATTTCACCGGAATTAAAAACCGATCACCCTTCTTATTGTCTTCATTTCCCCATGGCTTTTTGATGAAGCTTTCTACCAATTCACGTGTACCATCTGTGGACATACCATCAACAACAATAACCTCCATACGATCTTTGGGATAATCCTGAGATAATACGCTATTCAAACTGCTCTCGATATACTTCACTTCATCCCGTATGGGCATGATTACTGAAACAAAGGGAAGCGGCATCATTGACTCGGATCCAAAATTATCATTTGGCAAAAACGATGTTTCGCATGAATACCATACATATGAATGAACTTATGAGAATACACTCTAAGTCATAGGTTAATTGGGCCATCGCCATCCCCCCTATTCAAATGACCCAAATGATGTTTTAGCATGACTACGTGT
>CAZYTI010000455.1:0-4523 GCA_964650065.1 uncultured bacterium | reverse complement strand
AAAGCTTCTACGCAGAAAATATTTTCTAAATTATTTGACACTTGCCAGCCAACTACATATCGAGAAAACCAGTCAAGAATAGCAATTAAATAGCAAAATCCATGAGTTAAACGAATGTAGGTGATGTCTGTTCCCCAAACTTGATTCGATCTTGAATTCGACGGTATCGGGATTTCCGCGTATAGTTCCCGACAGCAGATTGAGTTCTCCCTGGTATGTCACCTGTGCCAATGGTTCCAACAATTCGGGAGGGAGAAAGGGATCCACAA
This sequence comes from uncultured bacterium, assembly GCA_964650065.1. Classification (GTDB taxonomy): domain Bacteria; phylum Zhuqueibacterota; class QNDG01; order QNDG01; family DSAB01; genus CAZYTI01. Next base: position 4,254 of record CAZYTI010000455.1, on the reverse strand, counting down.
GGGCCATCAGGGTTTCTATTTGCAGGGGGAGAGTCCTGACCTGCATGGAAAAGGAACCATCCGGGGCCAGCCGATCCATCTCACCTTCAATGTGAATCATCTCGTGCCCGCCGAGAGAGAGCGCGATACGGGGAATCCGGATATCCTTGCCATATCCCACACCCGAGACTCCCACATCCATACGAACGCCCGGAGGATCCTTAAAATCAGTGGGAATGAGCGAGAGAAATCCATCCATATCCCATTCGCCTTTTTCTTTCCACCGGAAAACGAGATTCAAATTCACCGCTGAACGCAGAGAGAAATCTTCGCCCTTCAGATAGAACTCGCCCTCATCGATCGAGAATTCAAGAGTCCCCCGGATATCTTCCGGTTCGTCGATATAGTGGGTGGGCACCTGAACATTGGAAACCCGGACGTTGATGCCGGAAACAGACATCTCCATACCGCCCAGAGTATCGGGAATGGTCATGGCAAACCGGAAATTATTCATTGCGAGCCGGAACATTCCCACGGAAACCGGGAGGGGTGGAAAAAGCTCTGCCGGCTCTGCCTGCCCATCGCCCGCCGTTACGCCCGAATCCGGGGGAACACCCAGAACATGGAGGGACGGCCCCTCCACCTGCACACCGGTGATATCGAACCGTCTTTGGATCAGGGAGAGCACACGATACCGAACCGTCAACCGATCCAGCAGAAAAAATGGTGCCTCACCCATGCCCTCTTCCGGCATAAAACCCATGCGTACACCGCGGATGTCAATCTTCCCCCAGGGCCGGATCGAAATGCCCTCAATGGAAACCGGCCGACCCATGTTTTCAGACGCCTTCCGGGAAACCCACGAACCCAGCTTATCTTCAGGAAGCAGAAACGATAAAGCAACGATCCCAATCACCAAAAAGAGAACCAGAATCACCACGCTCCGCAGGAGAACCCTGAAGATCCTTCTAACACGGGACAGTTGTTTATTATTCTTTTTTTTCATCTCAGTATTGAAAAATATATTAAAATCTCATCCAATTCATTTTTGAATTTGGTCATTTGACATTGGGAATTTATTTGTCATTTGAGTTTTGTCATTTGGAATTTTGGATATTATCCCCATCCTTCCCCTCTCCCCGCCTATAAATCCGATATGTCGGATAAGCGAATTCGATGTCCGGGGCGGTATCGATCCCCACAAGGATCTTCTGATTGATGCTATCCTCCCCTGTTCGTCGCTTTTTGGCATCCGTCAGGTATCGAAGGGTAAGTTTCACACCGGCGTCTTCGATTTTTGTATAAACAATGGGTGTAAATGTCCGGTAATATATTAAATACTCTTTAGCCATTCGGTCGATCCTTCGTTCTACCCGGTCATGGATCTCGTGACTCTCTTCTTCACCACATTTCTGTAGGATCTCCTTTGCCTTTTGCCAGTCACTCTCAAAGGTTATAATTATAGACGTTTCATGCCATAAAAACTCAAATCCCTTGGTATAGTTGAACAACGGATTTCGAAATATCTGTCCATGGGGTAGTTGAACGACCCGTCCGGTACTCTGATCCCCATCCACCCAGTTTCCAATTTCCAAAAGGGTGGTCTGAAAGAGTTGAATGTCGATCACATCCCCCTTGACACTGCCCAGCTCTATTCTGTCCCCTTCCCGATAGGGACGACGAACAATGATATACATCCAGCCTGCAATATTCAGCAAGACCTCATGCAGGGCCAGGGCCACGCCTGCACCCATAATCGACAATACTGTGGCCCATTGTTTCGTACTGCCTGCCCAGATGGAAATCAAAACGAGAAAATAGACGAGGGCTGCACCATAACTGGCCCTTTTCCGATATTGATGTCGTTTTTCAATGGCGATGTTTAAAGAATTGATATACCGTCTCACAATGAAAACAACCACATAGATCACGATCAGGGCAAAAACCGATATCGCCATTTTCTTGATGATGGTATTCTGAAGAATTTGGTTGACATCACTATACGCCCATATCCGTACAAGAATAATGCCATAGAGGACAATAAAAAAGGATGCGGCCCAACGGTTGTACCGATTTCGCTTCTCGATCTCGAATTTTTGGAGATGAATCAACCGACGGAGGAAATAGATGGTGATCAGGGTCACCACGAGACTGAAGAACGATGTGATCAGATTTTCGGCAATGGTAGGGTGGAAGAGTTTGATGAGATAATCGTAGACCCAGACATGGACGAGAATGACAACACACACAGACAATCCTGCATTGTTCACCCACTTCCTGAAATGTTGTTTTTTTTCATCTTCGATTCTCAAAGAATTGATGAAACGCCACAGCAATCCTGAAAAGAGCAACATCAGGCCAATGGCTATTCCCGACAGGATAAACTTCTTAAACAAAGGATCTTGAAGATACGATGACAACTCCTGAAACATGCCTCCCCCTTTTATTTAGGACCCAGGTAAAGAGAACCATCGAAATGGATATCCCGGGGTATTTTCCCTAAGAATTCGTCCATATTTATTGCATACAAGGGACTTATCTCAATCAATCCATCCACATCATCATTCTTATTTTTTGGCACTGCAACAGCAGCAGCTTCCAGCCATCTGCCGAAATAGTTGCACAGATCTCTCCTGGCCGTTCCTTCAGAATCCCGGCCCGATTTATTCTTTACCGGACTGAATTCCTCTTCCCTGGCCACCTCCATAATCACGGAATTTTCAGTATCTCCCAACGCATCGAAGACAAAAAGTTCAAACTTATAGCCATTGGGTGTTTCGGGAGAAATCAATGTCCCTTTTTCACCGATAAAGGGAATCTTTTTATGGGCCACATGGTAGGGCAATTTAATTCCTTCGCTGACTTCCTCTTTGATGAAATCCACATTGATGATATGAATGGCAATACTCCCTGCGCCGTATTTCAGATTTCCGTTTGGATCCTTGGCCACCATATCCTCTTCCCGCATGTCACTGTATTCAATCACCTTGAGTTTACCGCCCAGCCTGCCGAACACCCCCACTTTTTCCCATGGATCCCGCTTAGTCACCATTTTAGATGACATCTCGGCATGGGCCTGAACATGGTATCCGATGAAGAGTGGATCAACGATTCTGATGAGCACGTTGTCCACCTGAAAATAGGAGAGTATCTCCACACCCCGACTTTTCATATCATTCAGGGCGCCACTCTCCTCTAAGGCCAAAAGGGAGCCCCCATGGCCGTTGGGATTCATGAAGATGTGGTCTTTGCTATCCAGGATGAGTTTTCCTTTGTCGTCCATTGCGGGTATCATCCGCTGGGGAAAGAAAATGACATCCTTCTGATGGAATCCGAAAAAATGGTGTTGTTGAAAAAAATGCCGCGTGGATTCATCATTGGACTCACTGGTCATGATATACCAGGGGATGGTCACCCCGTAAGCCCGGTTCGCTGCAAGGATCTTCTCTGCATGCATGCGGAAGAGACTTATCCTGGAAACCGGACCCATGGGAAACGCCCCTTTGGGACCATCGAATCCCAAACGTGTGCCCTGCCCACCGGCAACCAAGAACGCTGCAACCCGACCCGATCGAATACAATCCTCCCCGATGACCCTGGCATTTTCTGCGGCCTTTTGCTCTGCCTCTGTCCGGGGTAAAGGGATCACCTCCACCGGTTCCAGACCGACACGCGTATGAGTCCTATCCATCGATTGCAAATATTCGTCCCGCAGTTCATGCAGCAGCTCGAAATCGACATGCTGCAGCTGCGAAAGCAACCGCTCCCGGGATGCATCGGATAGCTCGTCCCACCATCGGAAGACATGTTCCTGGCCTCCCTGATAGACCTTTTCAATCAGGGTACGATCTTCTATATTATTGGCTTGTATCATGACTCATTTTCTTAATAATTTTCCTGCATTAGCCTTTTTGTAATCCCCCTAAATCCCCCTTTGGAAAAGGGGGACTTTCATCATGACTCAACTTCTTAATGATTATATTGCATTTTGCTGGTCTCATAAGCCCCCTTTCATAAAGGGGGTCTGGGGGATTTCGTTTGGATTTTGATCATTGCCTGCCCGCCGTTTTTACTCACTTGACGTTATTAAGAAAAACCGGGAAGGCGGGTATTTATTTGTCATTTGTAATTTTACGCTCTACGCTCTACGCTTTTCGCTTTACGCTCTACGCTCTACGCTTCACGCTCTACGCTTTACGCTCTACGCTCTACGCTTTACGCTCTACGCTCTACGCTTCACGCTTCACGCTTCACGCTCTACGCTTCACGCTCTAC
>CAZYTI010000454.1:0-4540 GCA_964650065.1 uncultured bacterium | reverse complement strand
ATGTTTCGAATATTAAATAATCATCATATACCTTTTGATAATTTGGCTGGAGTAGAGTCACTGGAATTTGCAGAAGATATTCAAAGACCAAAAGATGCAGCAACCGGTTTCGCTGCAGGGTTAGAGTTGTTCGTTCCCCTCGCCGGTCTTATCGATCTTCAGGTGGAGAGAGTCAGGATAGGTAAGGAGACCGAAAGGTTGGAGAAATTGGTAAAAGGACTCGAAATCAAACTGAACAATATGGATTTTCTCAAGAAGGCCCCTGCAAGTGTAATTGAAAAAGAGCGGCAAAAACAGGCTGATTTTGCAGAAAAACTGAAGAAATTAAGACAAAATCTAGAAGTTTTAGGATGAGGAATATGATATGAAGAAAGTTGCATTTAAAGCGTTGGTATTTTTCTTGACAGCTGGAGCGCTCTGGTCTCAAAAAATCTCCCTGACCGTATATAACCGGAACCGTGCTTTGGTCCGGGAAGAGAGAGCGCTGGTGCTTGATAGAGGTACCTCTACCATTTCATTTACCGATGTAGCGGCCCGTATCGATCCGACCTCAGTCCATTTTAAATCTTTGACTGCACCCGAGAAACTGACCATCCTGGAACAGAACTACGAATATGACCTGGTCAGTGCACAAAAGATTATGCATAAATATCTCGATGAAGACATTCGTCTGGTCATGGAAAAAGGAGACGTGTATCGTGGGAAGCTCCTCAATGTGTCCGGACAGGAGATTGTTATCCAGGACGAGGAGGGCGGGGTGAAAATCATTCGAAATGAGGGTATACAACATTTTGATTTTCTTGAGCTGCCCGAGGGATTGATAACCCGTCCTACACTGGTCTGGATGGTTGAAAATAATGGCCCGGAGAAGCATAAAACAGAGGTGAGTTACCTCACCGGCGGTGTAAATTGGCACGCCGAGTATGTGGCTGTTGTCGCGCAGGACGATAAGCATATGGATTTTAGTGGTTGGGTTTCTGTAGAAAATCATTCCGGTACCATGTACAAAGATGCGAGTCTCAAATTGGTGGCCGGAGATGTGCACATGATCGAATCCAGATCACGGACCGATGGCGGTCGACTGGTCAAAGAATTACGGGTCGCAGAGGCAGCATCCCAGTTTGAGGAAAAGGCCTTTTTTGAATACCATTTATATTCACTTCAACGGCGAACGACGCTGAAAGACAATCAAACAAAGCAAATATCCCTCTTCCCACCGTCAAAGGCCAGGACTGACAAGTTATTTTCGTATGATGGGAGCCGGTTCGAGAACAAAGTTCGCGTACATCTCGAATTCAAAAATAGCCGTAGAGAAGGATTGGGATTACCCCTTCCCAAAGGGAAGATACGGGTATATAAAGAGGATGTGGATGGAGCCCTGGAATTCATCGGGGAGGACCTCATCGATCATACACCGGAGAACGAAAAAGTAAAGATTTTTCTTGGGAACGCCTTTGACCTTGTCGGTGAACGCATTCAGAAATCATCGAAAAAAATCAGCACCAGATCCCGGGAAGATATGTTCCAAATCTTATTGCGAAATCACAAAGAGGATGAAGTGGAGATTGTGGTTGTCGAACATTTTTCTGGAGATTGGGAAATCTTGCAACGGTCTCATGATTTCGAAAAAAAGGATGCTACGACCGCAGAATTCCGTGTTCAGGTTCCCGCTAAGGAAGAGGTGATAATCAACTACACGGTCTTACTTCGATATTAACACCTCTGCCCGGTTGTCATAATTAAATCATTTTAATTCCCATGACACATGATACCCAAAGAATATTGACCTTGGAAACATCCGTACAGTATGTCAAAGGTATTGGACCGAAACGTTCGGATCTTCTCAAACGAGTCGATGTTGCGACCGTTGAGGATCTTCTCTATTATATGCCTCGCCGATATTTGGACCGGAGTCAATTGACGAAAATTCGATCTCTTCGTGTGGGTGAGGAAGTGACCGTGGTCGGAAAAGTTCTATCCTGTGAACTCAGGAGGGGCCGTAGAAATCGGTTTATTGTTATCATTGGAGATGGAACAGGTACACTTCACTGCGTCTGGTTTCGAGGACATTCTTACGTGTCCAAGGTATTTCAAATCGGGGAGACCGTCGCCTTCAGTGGAAAATTGACCATGTACCGGAGTCCTCAATTGATCCATCCGGAATATGATAAAATTTCAGAGGAAGGGGAGTCGAATCCTCTGCATACACGGGGGATTGTGCCCATGTATCCTTCCACCGAATTCTTATCAAGGGGAGGGTTGGACAGCAGGGGCTTTAGACGGATTTTGTATACCGCTTTGAACCGAGTCAGGGGAACGATTCCCGAAACTCTTTCGGATGAGATACTGTCGAATCAGGCACTCGGCTCCCTCAGTGAGGCACTGGAAAATATCCATTTTCCACAGGACTGGTCAAAATTCTCTGAAGCGCAGCGAAGATTGAAATTTGAGGAACTTTTTTATATCCAACTGTTTTTAATCCTTCATAGAAGGAATCGGGAGATGGAACAGAAGGGGATCGCCTTTCATCGGGTGGGAGAGTTGACCAAAGGATATATATCGAGTCTCCCCTTCGAATTGACCGATGCCCAGAAACGGGTGATGAGGGAGATTCGGGAGGACATGATGAAAGAGCGTTCCATGAACCGTTTGCTACAGGGGGATGTGGGATCTGGGAAGACGATCGTGGCGGTAAACGCTATGGTCATCGCTGTGGAGAACGGATTCCAAGCCGCTCTTATGGCGCCCACTGAGATATTGGCAGAACAGCACTTCCGCACGATTCAACAATCCCTGAGTCACTCCGGGATTACTGTGGAACTCCTTAAAGGAGGGCAAAAAGGCAAGGAACGGCAGGATATCTTGGAGCGGTTGATCAACGGCGACATCGATATCGCCGTGGGTACACATGCATTGGTGCAGGAGGGGGTGGAGTTCGAAAATTTGGGTCTGGTGATCATTGATGAACAGCACCGTTTCGGTGTCATGCAGAGAGCCAACCTACGGCATAAAGGAGCCTATCCGGATGTGATGGTCATGACGGCTACGCCTATTCCTCGAACCCTGGCATTGACCCTCTACGGTGACCTGGATGTTTCTGTCCTGGATGAGCTGCCCAAAGGCCGAAGACCCATCAGGACTGTCTGGAGAAAAGAAGAGAAACGGGACGCCATATACGATTTCATGCGTGATGAGATGCTTCGAGGAAGACAGGCATATGTGGTATATCCTCTGGTGGAAGAATCGGAGAAAATGGATCTGGCAGATGCCACGGCAGGTTACGAAAATTTATCGAGTAAGGTCTTTTCGGAATTTGATGTGGCGCTTCTTCACGGTCGGATGAAATCCGATGAAAAAGAAAGAATCATGACGGCATTTACGACGGGTGAGATTCAAATTCTTGTGAGTACCACCATCGTTGAAGTGGGTGTGGATGTGGCCAATGCGACAATCATGTTGATTGAACACGCCGAACGGTTCGGCCTGATGCAGTTACATCAGCTCCGGGGACGGGTCGGCAGAGGAGAAGAACAATCCACATGTATTCTCATGACACAAGGATTTTTATCTGATGATGCGTACAAACGAATTCAAACAATGACAGAAACGACCGATGGATTCCGTATCGCCGAGATGGACCTTCAAATTCGGGGACCAGGAGAATTATACGGAACCCGACAGCATGGTAATTTGCCTTTACGAATAGCCAACCTGGCCACGGATGGACGTATTTTAGATGTAGCAAGAAAGGAAGCCATTCGAGTGGTGGAAGAGGATTGCCGTTTGGAGAAAACAGAAAACCGGATGATTCGGGCGACCTATTTAAAGCGTTACAAGGAGAGATTGGGATTGCTTGAAGTCGGATAGTTATGATATTTAACCACCGATTTACTAAAAGAGATTATGAGAAAGGGAGGACGATATGACGGAACTGGATCAAAAAAATGAAGCTCTTTTTATGCAATTGGTGTTCACTTTTCAAACAGCAGCCTATCAGCAAATGGGGAAAATTAAGAATCCTTTAACCGATCAGGTAGAAAGAGATTTGAATCAGGCCCGATTCTCTATCGATATGTTGAATATGATTCGGACCAAGACACAGGGACATCTTTCAGAAAACGAAAAATTATTTTTAGATCGTGTCATTAGTGAACTTCAACTGAATTTTGTCGCAGAAGTGGAGAAAGGGGAGAAAGAACCCTCACCCGGGGAGGATACGGTGGATGAGAAACCCAAGGGGGAGACAAAAGAAGAGATAAAAGGTGAGAAGCCTTCAGAGGATGCCGGTAAACCGGGTGAAAAAGCGACTAAGAAAAAGAGGGAAAAGTCTCCGAAGAAGAAATGAACAGGGTTGACTTAATCCTTGATTTCATCATAAAAGATATGTAAATTTTAAGTTTAATTCAATTATTGCCGTATCGGAGAAAATGGATGTCTTCTGATGTAATGGCATTGAACCGCAAGATTCATATTTGGGCAGGCGGTGGTGTATTTTTAATCTCACTGGTGGTGTATTCTTTATCTGTGGCCCCGACGACCT
>CAZYTI010000453.1:0-4549 GCA_964650065.1 uncultured bacterium | reverse complement strand
TTCTTGCCCTGATCGATAAACACATTTGGGGTCAAGAATCTAATGACACTCTGCTGGGCACATGGGGTAAGGGAAAAAGTGAGGCCGAGTTCCGAAGGGGAGGCTATACCATCACCGGGAATGGAGCGTATTTGGAGCTCTATCGTACACGGTTTAATATAGAGGCTCAGAGAGTACAGTATGATAAGTTGGATTCTTTGCTATTACCCGGGCCGGTCAAGGATATCTGGATGCAGAGCGATTTGACACATATCTATGTCGCCTGCGGTGTTAAAGGGCTCCACGTGGTCTATCTGGATAATGTGAACCATCAATTTGTAATGATCATCGGTGATAGAGATACCCAGGGTCATGCCAGTGCTGTCATGCAATATCAAAATTTTGCATACGTTGCCGACGGAGAAAATGGCCTGGTGGTCATGGACGTGGGTTTCCCATCCAATCCACAGATCATATCGAATCTGCCTTTGTCGGGTTATGCCCGGGATGTCTGGATTTTGAATAATAACACCGCACTCATCGCAGCCGATTCCCAGGGCCTCTTTTCTATAGACATCTCCAACCCCAACAATCCCACACTCCAGGACTCGGTAGAGTTCGAATCGGCCTTCCCCTGGATACCCAACCTGCCTCCTCCCATGGCAAACCATATTTTAAGTATCGATACGGTTGTTTATGTTGCTGCAGGATATGGCGGCATGCATATGGTGGACGTGCGAAATCCGGCAAATCTTCAAAAATTGGGTCGATGGATCGATACGGTGCCTGTGAATGTACAGGACGTATGGGTCACAAATAATAAAGCTTTTATTGCCGGAGCAGAAAAGGGTATATATGGACTCATCGATGTATCCGATCCCAATGATCCCGGAATTGCCCCTTTTTCATTGAATACCGATGGAATTGCTACCAACCTTGTCATCGAACAAGATACGGCCTACGTGGCCGACGGTTTTAACGGGCATCTCCTGATGCAGGTGGGTGCCCAGGCCCAGTTCACCGTGCTGGATTCCAGTGAGGCGGCCGATGTGACCATGGATGCCGCTGTATCAGGCGGTTATCTCTTTGCTGCAACCGGAAAAACGGGTGTCAAGGTGATGAATGCAACCGTGACCAATCCTCCCAATGATTTTCACAATGAGCTTGATTCTTACCAGACCCGTGGGGAAGCACGCCGGATTGTCAAGAATGGCAGTTGGCTGTATGTGGCGGATGGATCGTGGGGACTGACCATTCTGGATGCTTTGAATCCGATGGCTCTGTCTTTTCGAGATGAGTTCATCACGAGTGGGGATACGTGCTATGATGTGGATGTGACTTCGACCTATGCCTTTCTGGCCTGTGGCACCAATGGCATGAGGATCATCAATATCAGTTATTCGGTTTTTGAGGTTCCGGGCAGTCCTTTTAACACCCAGGTTTTGGGAAGGGCAAAGGCCCTTCGGATCGTCGATGACAACATCTATCTGGCGACAACAAATGGTATTTATGTTTATGATATTTCCCAGTTACCCGTGGGAATCACATTGAGCAATTCCATGACCATTGGTGATTTTGATCCCCATGATATTCAAATTGCCGATAATACCGTATTCCTGGCCAATGGCCAGTACGGATTTCTATTATGGAACATGTCCACGGGTGTTGTCAATCGGGTCGATCCCCAGGGGATGTATACCGGTATCGCCGTTAAAGAGAAGACCCTCTTTATGACCGATGCACAATTTGGTCTTCGTATTTTTGATTTTTCCGTTCCGGATGTTTTCTCACAGGTCGGTCAATATGCGACAGGTGCGGCTCCTATGGGGCTTTCCATGTCAGGAGACAATATTTATCTCGCTGATAGCGAAGATGGCGTCTATTTTCTACAGAGTGAAATAAGACCCAAAATGACGGTAATGCCCACCAATCTCAATTTTGGTATTGTACCACCGGAACACAGTCGCCCCCTCAACCTTTGGATCACCAATCCCGGGACCACGGTGTTGGAAGTGACGAATTTTCTCTCCAATCGGATTGAATATAAATTCAGTGAGACGTCTTTCCAGGTTGTCCCCGGAGATACACATAAAGTGATTGCTCGTTTTGAGCCATCCATCCTGACACCGGTCGGTGTCGCAATTCCTGCCTTGGCATCCGTTCAGAGTAATGCAGATACGATAAACATCACACTTCAAGGTCAAGTACGCGCCCTGCATGGCGAGCTGCCGTATGTAAACGATACCTTCACCATCGCGCTTTGGCATTTTGATGAGGCGGATGGGAACAATGCCGTGCTGGATGCCTCTCTCAATAATTTGGATGGGACCCTGTTAGGTGGGCCAACGCGGATCACCTCAAAGACCGGTTTTGGTCGTGCCATCGATTTCGACGGCGTTGACGATCGGGTGGTCGTTCCCCCAGGCCCATTCCTCAATTTCCAAAATGGGCCCTTTACCGTAGAACTCTGGTTCTTCATGAAACAAAAACCCGGGACCTATTATATCCTCTTGCGGGGGGGAGATGATGTCACCAGACAGTATGAACTGGCCTTAGGGGCCACGGAGGGAGTGATTGGCAGCGCATGGGATGGTTTTGGTGGGCAAAGGACCCTCATGACCGGTTCCATGGGCGAACTCAATTTGAATCAATGGTACCATGTGGCTTTTACCTGGGATGGTGATTCTCTACGTCTCTATCTGAACAGCAAGTTAAGAGATGGGATGCCTTTTCGAGGCCAGCTGCGACCCAGTACCGGTCTCTTAAATATTGGATCCAATGCAGGAATAAACGCACCTTTTCGGGGCTCTATCGATGAGGTCCGGATATCTCAGATCGCGCGCCAGGATTGGGAATTCCACGTCAATCAGTCCAAACTCAGTGTCAGTGAACAATTCATCGATTTTGGTGCCGTTTTACGGGGATATTCAAGACGCCTGCCCCTGATCATTGGTAACATAGGTGGTCAGACATTGAATGTCACCAACATCTCCACCGATGCACCCAATGTTCAAGTCACCGAAACCGATGGATTTACCCTGGCTGTGGGCCAGGAGAGAACCGTTTGGTTGACATACACACCCGGAGCAGAAGACAGCCTGGATCAAGGAAGTCGGCTGACCATCGAGAGCAGTGATCCCACCTATCCAACCTTCGAATTGCCGCTCTTGGGGCATGGGATTGTCGCTCCCACGGCCGGTACCTATGGACCGGATCCCTTTACGTTGGCCCTGTACCATTTCGATGAAACGTCCGGAGATCCGAGAGTTATCGATGCATCGGGAAATGGCATCCACGGTTCATGGGATGGTATCAACAGGCCCTCGGGCAAATTTGATACGGAATTGACCATCGATCGTGCCTTGTTGTTCAGTGAAGGTCAGAATTTTATGTGTACCATAACGCCCGGACCGGAACACTTTATAGGACCAAACAGGGGTGGATTCACTGTGGAGGGGTGGTTTTATCCGGAGAACCTGCCGCCTATATTGGGGACGCTCATCCGGAGGGTCAGTAATCCTTCTCAATTCGCTGTGTCGGTAGACAGCAGTGGTGCCATCGTGGGCGTTTTATTCAACGATCAGATGCAGCCCTTTACCGTGACGAGTCATTCGGCCCAAGCACTACAATTTCGCCAATGGTATCACGTGGCGATGACTCTGGATCAGGATACCCTCCGCCTGACCTGAATGGAGATGAAGTTGATTTTGCCTATTTCCCGGGGCCCATGGCGGGTCAAACGAGAGGGACTCCTGTAGATACTTTGTCCCTCCAGATTGGCAGAGATTGGGAAGGTTCGCGTCCTTATTATGGCAGAGTGGATGAAGTGCGCATTTCCGGGATCGGTCGACAACTCTGGGAATTTAATGTCATTGGTGCCCGGGTGGCTGTTTCAAGCGACTCACTCAACTTTGGCAAAGTTTTTCTATCCGATGAACGCCAATTGAAAGTCTGGGTTAAAAATCCGGGTATCGATTCCCTGCATGTTGCAGATATTTTTACATCCAATCCATCCCTCTTTACCGCAGACCTGAACAGTTTTTCCCTGGCACCCGGCGACAGTCAATTGGTACGGGTCACTTACATACCATTGAATACGGCTGTACATGGCGCCCAGCTCTCACTGGAGACCAATGATCCATTCTGGCCTCTAAGACCGATCTATTTGAAGGGGGAAGGTACGACAACCCTGTCTACAGGACCCTATGTGACCGATTTATTTACACAAACCTTGTACCATTTCGACGAGACCGTTGACACAACCTTGGTAGATTCTTCGGGAATGCAGTTGAATGGAGAATTGAATGGAGGTGTAAACTGGTCCGATACGAGCCGGTATGGAGGATCGTTGAGGTTTGACGGTACGGACGGCTGGGTCCGGGTTCCCTATCATCCTTCCCTGGATTTTATCAACAGGGATTTTACCATGGAATTATGGTTCTCCCTCATTGAAAAACCTGTGGATCATGCCGTCCTCCTGAGACGCGGCACCAATTTTACAAAGCAATTTGAATTGGGTGTGAGTGCCATCGATGGCATTGTGGGAAGTGTGTGGGATTCCGAGGGTGAG
>CAZYTI010000452.1:0-4549 GCA_964650065.1 uncultured bacterium | reverse complement strand
CTGCATTTACCCACTTATACCGCGGGTATTGTATTTCACGGGGGATCGTTTTTAGCCATCGTTTTACTATGGCTGCATTTTCTAAATATTCCACTGGATTATCACATAATTCGAATATCATTTTATTTATTGATTCTCAGTAGTCTATGCGGTTTTATCATCTTTATAAAAAGATTAATATCTCGAAAACTTCGACATTTGTCAACATCCGATGATTATTTCAGTAATATTTTAGTCACTGGATTCCAGATATTATCGGCCGTCACTCTCTCCCAGCCCCGTATGAGTCCATTTTTGTATGTTTTAGCCTCGTTTTTATTATTGTACATCCCTGTAGGGAAGTTAAAACATATCGTTTTCTTCGTAATTACACGATTCTATTTAGGGCTATTCTATGGGAAAAGGGGTGTTTGGCCACCGAATAGGCGTAAAGCATGAGAAATAAAAAGTCATTGACAGAAAAACAAGAAAAGGCCCTTAAAAAGTTAGCCGATTCTTTGGATGGAAGGTTGAGTACCTACTTGAACAGTTGTGTTCACTGTGGATTATGTGCCGAATCCTGTCATTACTATTTAAGTACGGGCGACGAACGGTATATGCCAGCCAGAAAAGTGGACCAATTAGCAAGTATTTATAAACGTTACCATACAATAACCGGTCGGCTTATTCCTAAATGGATTGGTGCTCGAGAGTTGGATGAACATTCCATAAAAGACATGGTGGATATTCTATTCGGTGGCTGTACCATGTGTGGGCGTTGTTCCCTTCATTGCTCCATTGGGTTGGATATTCCTTACATAGTTCGTACGGCTCGTTCCATGCTTGTTGAACTTGGATTGGTCTCCCCCGGACTTCAGTCCACCGTTGATGCTGCATTAAACACCGGAAACAACATGGCCGTGATGAGTTCGTGGACACGCTGGAATGGTTGGAGGAAGACCTTCTAATGGAAGTGGATGATGATAATGCCTCAATTCCTCGCGACCAACACGGAAAGCACATACTCTATACGTTGAATCCTCGTGAACCTAAATTTTTTCCCCTCTCCATAAGTGCCATGGCCAAAATATATTATGCTGCGAAGGAATCATGGACCCTCTCCACCCATGCATACGATGTCACAAATTACGCTTACTATTCAGGAGACGATGAAGGATCTGCTGAAATCACAGAAAGGTTGATTAACGAAGCCCAAAAATTGAGTACGGATATAATCGTATTGGCCGAGTGCGGACATGGATTTCGAGCCATGCGCTGGGAAGGTCCCCACTGGATTCATAAACGTTATCCGGTTGCTGTTATTTCCGTTATTGAACTCATAGCAAATTATATTCGATCTCATCGCATTCACTTGGATCCGACTAAGAATGAGATTCCCATCACATTACACGATCCCTGCAATCTCGTGAGGGCAGGTGGCGTGATTGAGGAACAGCGTTTTGTTTTAAAAACAGCGTGTATGAATTTTATCGAAATGACACCAAACCGGGAAAACAATTACTGCTGCGGAGGGGGCGGTGGTCAGCTTTCCATGGGTGAATATCGGGACCGTCGTGTCGCAGCTGGTAAAATAAAGGCTGAACAGATTAAAAATACAGGAGCAAAGATCGTTGCCACACCCTGCCATAACTGTATAGATCAACTGATGGAACTTAATAAAGAATATTCACTCGATGTTGAGATAAAAACAGTTGGTGAGATTGTGGCCGATGCTCTTATTATAGACCACTGAATAGACCACTGAGACCTTGAAAGTGAACTCCCCATTGCTGGAAGCCTCGGGGAGTTCTACAAGGTTCAGATCATACGAGTAGCCCGGATAATTCATGAATTTTTTCCACAACGGCACCCCACCTGCCATCGTCCGACTATCCACCAACTTCCGATTAGCAGGTACGTCGGGCAGGCAAGAATTTATGAATTATCCAGGTTATTAGAATAACTTCTTTTTTAAATGCAATATCATATAAGATTTTGTTTTATTTATACTTTGTGTCTTCGTGCCTTGGTGGCGAATGAATTTTTCAGGTTAGTAATTACTTTTTCCTTATTGCCGCAATCTCTACAACGGCCCCAATGGCAGTATCGATGTGTTCCTCTGTATTAAACGGCCCCAAACTGAAACGAACGGTACCATGAATCTCTTCGGTCCCTATTTGCCGGTGAACGAGAGGTGCACAGTGGAGTCCTGTTCGGCAGGCAATGTTGTAATCGACGTCAAGCATCGTTCCCACGTCGCCTGCCTCCCATTCTTCGATATTGAAACTTAAAACAGCATTATGGTTTACCGGACTTTCCGCACAATATATAATCACCCCTTCGATCCCTTCCAGTCCGTTGTGCAGTCGATCCCAGAGTTTCATTTCTCTTTCATGTATATTATCTATTCCTTCTTTTCTTAACCATTTCTGACCCGCATAAATACCGGCCACACCTTGAATGTTCAATGTTCCACATTCCATTCGGTAGGGAAATTCTTCAAGATGAAAAGGATATGCAGATCGAACCCCTGTTCCCCCAAAACGCGTACCGCGAATGGGCACATCGTCCCGGACATAGGATCCTCCGATTCCTGTGGGCCCCATGAGACACTTATGCCCGGTAAATGCCAATATATCAATATTCATTTCTTCAATATCAATATGTTGTGCACCGGCAGTTTGACTCGCATCCACCGCAAAAGGAATTCCAGCTTCTCTGCATATTTTTCCAATTTCACTTATCGGTTGGACGGTTCCAATGACGTTGGATCCATGATTGATAATGACTAGCTTCGTGTTGTCTTTTATTTCTTTTTTTATATCGTCAGGATCAATATATCCCCTTCTATCAAAGGGCACATATGTAACTTCGATTACGCCGTCATGTTTCAAGTGGTATAATGGCCGGAGTACCGAATTATGCTCCAAGTTGCTTGTTATGACGTGATTGCCTTTTTGAACCATCCCCTGAACGATCATATTCAGCGAATCGCTGGCATTGTAACTGAAGGTTAAGCGGTTCGGATCGCTACCATTGAAAAATTCCATCAACATCTTTCGGGTATCATGAACGACTTCCTCAGTTTCTAATGTTGCATCATATCCTGATCGACCTGGATTCACACCATGCTTTTGGTAGAAGTTATGCATAAAATCATAGACTTCTTGAGGCTTGGGATATGTTGTTGCCGCGTTGTCCAGATAGATTAAATTTTCCATATTGACTCCTCATTTTTTTTCTTTCGATAAATATTAATAATCTCAGCCTTCTATCCACACATTTTCTTGACCTAAAACCAGGCGTAAATCATGTAGAAGCTTCGACGTGGGATTGACATGATATTTTTTGGATCTAACCAGGAATTCTTCCCCCTCTGATGTGATGATATTGACGTAGACACGACAAGTACCGGGATATTGTTGTAATAGCATTCGAACTCGGTCCATTTCACTATTGGCAAATTTGGAAACATCTATATTCAAGGAAAGACCCTTGGTAAAACGGGTACGAGCATCTTCCAGTGCAGATATATGTGAGGCGATTAGAGAAATCGTATCATTTTCATTTCTCCGATCCAGCTTCCCGGAGACGACGATCATGTTGTCTTCTTGAATGAGTTCATGAAATTCCTCGAAAGTATCTGAAAACGCAATCACTCTAACAGAACCGGTAAAATCTTCAACGGTGAAAAAAGCCATTTGATTATCTTTCCGGTCGAATTTAGTTCGGATTTCGGTGATCACACCGCAAATTCTGATATCTATCCCCGATGTCATTTCGGGTAATCTATCGATGTGTGGATTTGAAAATGCATTCACTTCATCTTCATATTTTAACAGGGGATGTCCCGAAACGTAGAAACCCAGAAGTTCTTTTTCTCTTCGGAGTATTTCTGTTTGGGGCCAGGCATCCATCTTAGGCATTTCAGGGTAAAGGACCGAATCGGTGGACTCTTCCCCAAAAATAGAGGTCTGACCCCGGTTTATATTCTCTTGTGTAATTTGTGCAAAATGGATGGCTTTGGCTAAGACAGCCATTTTTTCTGCTCTGTTGCCCTCCAACGAGTCCATGGCTCCAACCTGGATAAGACTCTCAGCGACCTTTTTATTAACAAGCCGCAAATTTGCACTCTGACAAAAATCGTAAATTGTGGTGAAGCGCTCAATTTTTTCCCGTCCCTCCACAATCGATTGAATGGCTCCTTTGCCCACATTTTTCACCGCTCCCAGGCCAAACCGAATCTTGCCTTCACTCACGATGAAATTGGCATAACTGCTATTCACATCCGGAGGCAGGACTTCCATTTCCATCCGTCGACACTCTTCGATGAGTGTCACGATTCGATCGGCATTCCCCATTTCGCTGGATAAATTTGCCGCCATAAATTCCAGGGGATAATGCGCCTTGAGATAAGCCGTCTGATATGCAACAATGGAGTAACACGCAGCATGGGATTTGTTAAAACCGTAACCGGCAAACTTAGTGATTAAGTCAAAAACACTTTTGGCCGCATCGCCGGCTTTACCTTTCTGCTTTGCGCCTTCGAGAAATGACATCCGCTGTTCCT
>CAZYTI010000451.1:0-4551 GCA_964650065.1 uncultured bacterium | reverse complement strand
AGTCGCATGCTGGGTGTGAAAGGATGGTTTTCAACCAATATTCTGGGGAACCGGGATGGTCTGGTTTTGGATGAGCCCCTCTCTTTCCGTTCCAAGGAAGTATCCAAGGCATCTTCTCTGGATTATATTTTTCAGCCCGAAAAATATCCCGATCTTTATGCCGATCTTTACCACAAGGTCCGGATCAACTATTATCCACCCATCGGTGACAATAAAGAAGCCTGGGACAATATCGATATCTTTGGATGGTTGGGGTACGGCATGCAGATTAAAGTCGATTTCCTCTGCCGTGATTCGATATTAGCCGCACCCATCGTTCTGGATCTGGCCCTTTTCACCGATCTGGCCCAGCGAGCCGGGATGTCGGGAATACAGGAATGGTTATCGTTCTACTTCAAGGCTCCCATGACAGCGGAAGATCTCTATCCCGAGCATGATATTTTCATTCAGCTGATGAAATTAAAAAATACTCTGCGGTTTCTGAAGGGCGAGGAATTGATTACGCATCTGGGACTGGAGTATTACGACTGATTTGGATGGAACGCGGATTTAACGGATAAAACGGATTCAAACGGATAAAACAAAAATTATATTTAGACCTTTGAGGTCTTGGAGACCTCAAAGGTCTGAGGATTTGAAATTACAGATCTTCCATTTATGTTTTTTGAAATTGCTTGAGAAAATTCTTCAGTGTTAAGAGGGAAACTCCTGCATACTTTGCACGTTCCCACTGCTCAGGATTGTTATAGCCCCATTGGGCCAGGAGGCACTGGACTTCGGCCTGTTTCACATTGATCAGGGTGTCGATCTGGTCGTCGATAAAATAGAAGTGATCGGCGGATATCTCGTATTTATCCAGCAGGTTTTTGATAATTTTCAGTTTGGTCTGCTGGCCGTGGGCATGGAGGCAGTTATTTTCCTTCAATCGAATATCATGGGATTTCAGGATTTTGTGAACGTATTCGATTTTTTTGGTTGTGATAATAAAGAGGTTTTCTTTATATTGGTAGTGTGCGAGAAAGGTTTTTATCCCGGGATAGAGGGGATTCAATTGGATCCAGACATGGTTTTGGTCTGATGAGAAGATTTCCCGTTCCTGGTAGAATAGGTTGAAAAATGTTGGCTTCAGATGTTTGTTTTTTGCTAGGAATCCATCGAAATCGTTCTGATTCGTTAATTGGTTCCGGTTGTGGAGGGCAAGTTGGATAAATACATAATCTTCACCGGATCGGATAAAATTCCGGAGTCGTCTGAACGCGTCGATCTTCTCTTTTTCAATTTCATTGATATTTTTCAATTTCTGCCCTGATCCATGGTATTCGAGGAATGCATTATGGCTCACAACCAGGCATTCGTCGATGCTGTCGGCAATGACACCATCGAAGTCCAAGGCGAGGAAGTCGGTCTGTTTTTCAAACATGGTTTTTTTCTCCGAATATGGATGTTAATTTAAACAGTGGAATTGAGGAAGTCAATGAGGGAAATGGAAAATAACAAAATACGATAAACCCGCCTGTCTGGTTTTTTTTATAATTGCCAGGTTAGCAAAAATGGCGGGCAGGTATTTGTATTTTGTATATTGCCTGCCCGCAATTTACATAAAATTGACAATTTATCTATAACTGGCAGGCAGGTGTTTTGGTTATTCGAAAGAACAAATCTATAAAACATTGAAAGATCAGGAGATTTTAAAAATGCCTTTAACGATTAAGCGTGCGGAAGATTGCACCTGGGATCTGCTCTCTTTGGGAGAGGTCATGCTTCGCCTGCATCCGAGTGACGAGCGGAATCACACAACCCGGCCGTATCGTGGCGGGGATCGAGGGGGCAAATACAACGTGGCCAGGGGGCTACGCCGATGTTTCGGTATGCACACGGCTGTGGCGACTGCTTTTGTAGACAATGCCGTCGGTCGCTTACTTGAGGATTTCATTCTCCAGGGTGGCGTCGATGTGTCATTGGTCAAATGGGTGCCCTTTGATGGAATTGGCAGAAAGGTCCGTAACGGTTTAAATTTTACGGAACGTGGTTTTGGTATTCGAGGTGCCCTGGGTTGTTCGGATCGGGGGAATACGGCAGCTTCCCAGTTAAAAGAAGGGGACATCGATTGGGAGCTCATTTTCGGAAAACGAGGGGTCCGGTGGTTCCACACGGGTGGTATTTTTGCCGCCTTATCGGAGACGACACCCGCTGTCATTATTGAAGCCATGACCGTGGCGAAAAAGTATGGTACCGTAATCTCCTATGACCTGAACTATCGTCCTTCGCTTTGGAAGGATATCGGCGGAAAGGAAAACGCCCGGGCGGTAAATCGTGAGATCGCCAAGTATGTGGATGTCATGTTGGGTAACGAAGAGGATTTCACCGCCTGCCTGGGTTTCGAGGTCGAAGGAACGGATGCACATCTCTCTGACCTGGATGTATCCAATTTCAAGAGGATGATCCAGCAAGTGATCGAGGCATATCCCAATTTCAAGGCCACCGCCACGACTTTGAGAGGCGTCAAGAGTGCGACCGTCAATGACTGGGGAGCTGTTTGCTGGACCGATGGACTGTTTTATGAAGCCGTGCACCGTCCCAACCTTGAGATACTGGACCGGGTCGGCGGGGGAGACAGTTTTGCTTCCGGCTTTATCTATGGTATGATGATTTTGAAAGATCCGGAGCAGGCGGTCGATTATGGTGCCGCCCATGGTGCTCTGGCCATGACCACGCCGGGTGATACGAGTATGGCCACACTGAAAGAAGTGGAGAAAATCGTGGGTGGTGGCAGTGCAAGGGTGGATCGGTGATGTGGATCGCACTTCATTTATGATTGCCTCGAAGGCACTCAACTAATTATCAATTATCAATTGACAATTGATAATTGTATTTATTGAGGTAGCTCATATGAAAGAAAACTATGTCATCGGTGTCGATTTTGGGACCGATTCAATCCGTTCGATCGTTGTGGATACCTCTGACGGCAGGGAAGTCTCCAGTGTTGTGAGTCACTACAAACGGTGGCGTGAGGGAAAGTATTGTGATCCTTCTAAAAATCAGTTCCGGCAGCACCCATTGGATTATTTGGAAGGGATGGAGACATCGGTACGGGATGCCCTGGCACGAGCACCTTCCGGAACAGCCCAGAATATCGTGGGACTGACTGTGGATACCACGGGCTCTACACCTGGTGCTGTGGATCAGAATGGATCACCTCTGGCACTGACACCGGGATTCGAAGAGAATCCCAATGCCATGTTCATTCTGTGGAAAGACCATACGGCTGTGGAAGAAGCTGCAGAAATAAACCGACTTTCCCGGTCCTGGGGTGGTATGGATTATACAAAATATTCGGGCGGTGTTTATTCTTCCGAATGGTTTTGGTCAAAAATTCTCCATGTCCTGCGAATTGATGAAGATGTGCGTCGCACTGCCTATTCATGGGTGGAACATTGTGATTGGATACCGGCCCTCCTCACCGGCAATACCGATCCCCTACAGCTCAAACGAAGCCGGTGTGCGGCCGGACACAAGGCCATGTGGCACGAATCCTTCGACGGACTCCCATCGGCAAATTTCTTGGTGCAATTGGATCCCCTGTTAAAAGGACTTCGAAATCGACTATACGAGGAAACGTACACTTGCGATGTGCCGGTGGGACCCTTGACACCCGAGTGGGCGAAACGATTGAACCTGAATGAGAATGTCGTTGTAGGTGTGGGTGCTTTCGATGCCCATCTGGGCGCGGTCGGGGGACAGATCGAACCGTATATTTTGAGCAAGGTCATTGGGACCTCGACCTGTGACATGCTGGTCGCACCCATGGAGGAGATGGGTGATAAACTCATCAAAGGCATATGCGGACAGGTCGATGGGTCCATCGTACCCGGCATGCTGGGTATGGAAGCGGGTCAATCGGCATTTGGGGATATCTATGCCTGGTTCCAGCAGCTCCTCATGTGGCCGGTAGAGGTTGTGTTCGCCGGTACCCATGGGCCGGATTCGGGAATGAATGAGGATCTGATGGCAGAAATCTCAGACCGGCTCATCCCGGCGCTTTCCAGGGAGGCCGAGAAAATACCGATAGACGAATCGGGTGTTTTCGCCCTGGATTGGATGAACGGTCGCCGTACACCGGATGCCAATCAACTGCTCAAGGGTGTTGTTGCCGGCATCAGTTTGGGATCGGATGCGCCGATGATCTTTCGTGCTCTCGTCGAAGCCACGGCCTTTGGTGCCAGAAAAATTGTGGATCGATTCATATCAGAGGGGGTGCCCATCCATGGAATGATCGCATTGGGGGGTATTCCGAAGAAATCACCTTTCGTTATGCAAGTCTTGGCTGATGCTTTAAACACAGAAATTAAGGTGGCCCGGTCGGAACAGGCTGTGGCCCTTGGCAGTGCCATGGCCGCTGCCACGGTCGCGGGAATCTATGACCGAATTGAAGACGCTCAGGCTGGCATGGGAAGTGGATTTGAAAAGACTTATCGCCCTGTTCCCGAGCATGTGCAGGCCTATCAGACTTTATTCGAAAAATACACAGGACTCGGTGATTACATCGAGCGA
>CAZYTI010000450.1:0-4560 GCA_964650065.1 uncultured bacterium | reverse complement strand
GGTCATGAGATTACCGGGGAGATTGTGAAAATCGGAGAACGCGTGACTCAATTTAAGGTGGGGGATCGAATCTCTGCGACACATCATGTCCCCTGCAACACATGTATCTACTGTCTGAATGGCAAACACACCGTCTGTGAGACTCTACATACAACCAATTACGATCCCGGCGGATTCGCCGAATATCTGCGAATACCGAAAATCAACGTCGATCGGGGTGTTTTTATCCTCAATGATAATACGTCCTATGAAGAAGGTGCTTTCGTTGAACCCCTGGGCTGTGTAATCCGGGGTCAACGGCTGGCTCAACTGCAACCCGGCCAAACGGTCCTCATCCTCGGCTCTGGCATTTCTGGACTTCTTCATATTGCACTGGCGCGGGCAACAGGGGCCGGTAGAATCATCGGTACGGATATAAATGAATATCGTCTTGATGCTGCCAGACGTTTCGGAGCCGATGCGGTCATCCATGCCAATGAGAATGTACCACAGCAGCTGCTGAAGATTAACGAAAACAGGTTGGCCGATCTCGTCATTATTTGCACTGGAGCATACCCGGCATTTATTCAAGCACTCAAATCCGTAGACCGGGGTGGAACCGTTTTGTTTTTTGCCCCTACAGACCCGGGTACGGATCTGTCCATCCCTGTCAATGAGTTTTGGCGCAACCAGGTGACCTTGATGACTTCTTACGGAGCTGCGCCCCTGGATCTGAAGGTGGCTATTGATCTGATAAGTGCGAAACGATTACCCCTCAATGAAATGATTACACATCGATTGAGTTTAGCGGAAACGGATGTTGGTTTCAGGCTGGTGGCTGAAGGAGGAGAATCCATTAAAGTGATTGTAGAACCACAAAGATAAGACTATTAAATATAACTTTCCTCTCTGAAGCAAAGGACAGCTCAATGAAAACGCGACCAACTCAGGACAACCGGGGTTGATCGCGCACGTTAAATTTGATAATAATACAAATGATTTTGTTTAGAGATATTTGCGTCTGAAATAAGCTACTTTGTAATAATCATCTTCCTCGTTTCTACCACATCGCCAGCCTGGAGATGATACAGATAAATTCCGTCCGGGAGGCTCTCATTGGCAAACCGGATCGTATAGCTACCCGGATTCTGATATGTTTCTATCAGTGTTTCGATTTCTCTACCGGTAATATCAAATACTTTCAGGGTAACAAATTCAGATTTTGGAATGGAATAGGTTATTGTGGTGGACGGATTAAAGGGATTAGGGTGATTCTGTAAGAGACGAATTTCTCTCGGCATATCCGATCGGACCATCTCATCAGGAATGGATGTGTTTTCGATCATTCCGATGACAAATTGTCCGAATTGCGATATCCCAGAAAATGTCACAGTGCTGTCCGTAGTACTCGATGCACTTGCTACGAGGGTCCAGGTGCTATCGCTGTAAAATTCTCGATAAAATAATTTTATTTGATCAGGAGTTACATGATATTCGGGACGTATGGCTCCCTCATCAAATTTATATGTAAGTTCTGCAGTGGACGTGCCGTTTCCGTATTGTCTAATCACCCAGTAATTTTCAGTGATTTCCGTAATCCCTTCCGGTTGTATCCCTGGCGGGATGCCCCTAATTTTCGTGACGACAAATGTATCTGTTTCACTTTTTGAAGTAAAATCCATATCCACACCTGTATCTTCGAATTGTGTTAAACCTATTGCATTCACAATCTCTGTATCACTTTGGCCGGGACCCAGAGGCGCTGTTGATGGAAACCATGTCGGGCCGTAAAGGATTCCATCATTGTTATTGGCAGTAGAATCTCCTGCAGTGTTCCCCTCACCATCGTCGAACCGCCAGTAGCCAATGAGTCCCTGTTCACTGCCACTCAGATATTGATGCATACCTTCTCGTATCTGTTCGATTGTCAATGCGTTATCCCAAATACGGAGTTCATCGATGAGGCCGAGATACGGGCTGCCTTCTCGGAATCCAATTCGCAGATTTCTATTTCCCTCTCTAACATTTCCTGTAATAGCCTGCTCAAAAACTCGATTTCCATTCAAGAATAGATATATTGCAGATCCATCGTACGAATAGATCAGGTAGGTCCAATTACCTGTGAAGCTGGTCACATAAATTTCCTCATGATAATATTCACTGTCCGTTGTATTAATACGGAGGAAGAAGCGTTGCTGGTAAGCAAGCGTTCCAAGATGAATGCCATTCACATTTCAGGTTTCACCGTCCTCGATGAGCATTCTGTAATGTAGCAAACTATCGACTTTTATCCACATCGTTATTGTAAAAGCGTTCGTGATGCCAATGTCTTTCATATTACCCGGCAATTCAACGTAATCATCAACACCATCAAAAGAGAGGGCATAGCTACCGCTTTGTCCAAAAGCACTCACGCCCATTAGAGCAAATACCAAAATCAATAAAGCCCTGGATTTCATCGGATTCTCCCTCTCATGAATAAATTTGATCAAATTTCTTTAATCTTAACATAAATATCTTTCTTTACTTCCTCAATCCACGTTTTGAGAACATTCTGCCTTTTCATGCCCAGGGTCCACTCTTGGATCTGTTCCCAATCATTCTCCAATGCGAGTTTCCGGGCTTCAGATCGACCTTCTAATTTGACAATGTGATATCCGAATTGTGTTTTAAAGGGAAGTGTGATCTCATCGGCATCGAGTGTATCCACAGCACTCTTAAATGCTTGAATTTGAAGCTCTTCCACGGGGAGCCACCCCAAATCCCCACCCTCTTCTTTCGTTGATTGGTCCTGGGAATATTCTTTTGCCAATTCACTAAAATCTTCTCCGTTTAATGCTTTCATTCGTATTTCTGTTAAACTGTCCAATACTTCACTATCATCCTGGGAAGTCACCTCGACCCGAATTAATATGTGTCGCATTCGGACCTTTTCCCCTCTTTTCTCAGTCGTTTGAATGAGATGGAGGCCAACTGGGGTTTCCACGACGTCTGATACTTGATTGGGTTCCAATTGAAAGGCCGCTTCCTCGAAAGATTGAAACAACGTCCCCTTTTCAACAAATCCCAGGTCACCCCCATTATTGACACTCCCGGGATCTTCAGAATACCGTTTTGCCAGCTCTCCAAAATCTTCTCCATTTCTGATTAATTCCTGAATTTGTCGTAGCCGTTCCATTGCTGACCGCTTTGATGTTTCTCCTGCTTGGATCTCCAATAAGATATGCCGGATCTTTACCATTGGTTTTTGATCTGGTAGACTGTCTTTCATGGTTTCGTAAAACGATTCAACTTCTAGACGTGAAACCTTCACATTGTTCAATTTTTCCTGTTGAACTGCTTGAACGGTGAGTTGTTTTCGAATTTCATCACGATAATCCCTTTTAATTTTTCTAATGGGTGACCCAAAATAGGCTTCGACTTTCTCACTCGATCCCAATTGATTGATCAACATTTGAATTCTGGATTCCAGCGCACTCTCGACCTCTTGGTCTGTCACCTCGATGGTATCTTCAACCGCCTTGGCTAAGAGCACCTTTTCATTAATAAGGTTTTCGAGCACCTCTTTTGTCAATGCCTGAAATTCCTCAACTTGAGTCTGTGGATTGACTTGCATTTGGTAGGCTAGATTCTGAGCTGCCTGAAGTAACTCTGTTCTGAGAATAATTTCATCGCCCACAATCGCAACGATACCGTCGATAACTTCCTGACTCCATAACTTCGTATTCAGAAAAAATGTTATTACCATACATAGGATAAATCCGGTATTTTTTATCACTTTCTATTCCTCCACTCCCTTATTTTCTGAATGAACTGATAGTGTATCTATCGCCTGGCTGGTCGTTTTCGGTATGGACACGTGAAGTTCCGCCTCTTTTTGTAATTGAATAAGTAAATTATTATATACCAAACGCTCCACATTTACTCTGAGATGTTGCTTGATCTCATCGCGAACATGTGGTAGTGATTTATAATCCCCCTCTCGGAGCTTCTCCAACACTTTTAATATATGATAACCATGGCTGCTTTGAATAACCGTTGTCAGATTTCCCGCAACAGTTCGAAAAGCGATTCTTCCAATTTCAGGAATGACATCCTCTCTTCGAAAAAATCCCATATTCCCACCCCGGTCCCGAAAAATACCCACGGAATGCTCCCTGGCGACTTCCTCAAACGGTTTACCTGCTATGATTTCCTGTCGGGCAACATTAGCCACGGCCCTGGTTTTCGTCAAAATATGGAGAGCACGGACTTCATCCACTAAAACGCGATACTCCTCTTTATTTTTTTCATAATACAATTCAATTTCTTCTTCTGTGATCTGTACTTTTTGAGCAAAAGTCCTCTCAAGTAACTTTTGGATGAGATATTCTTTCTCCACTTGCTCCAATTCCCATTGTAATTCAATTGATTTGTCCAATCTCAATCGTTTCGCTTCTTGGAAAAGAAGCTCCCGATTCACCCATCTTTCGATGAAATCACCCACCCTGTCCGGATTCATCCCCCCCCAAACCATTTTTTGTCTCATCTCTTCCTGGCTGAGGCGGGCATTACCCACCCGAGCCACGATTTCGTCATCCC
>CAZYTI010000449.1:1415-4576 GCA_964650065.1 uncultured bacterium | reverse complement strand
AAATATTTCTCTTTATAATCACCCTTAAATTTTTCAAACGAATTCATATATTCCTATTTATACTTTTTTCTGACTTGGTGTTTCTCTTGATTTTGTATGTATTTCACAACGGCATCAATTTGTGAATGCCCGTATGAGAAAGCACCAAATCACTCCTGCCAACTTATTTCTTCAACCCTGTGCATTTTCATATCACTCCTACGGAGTTAGGATATTCTTTATCCTTGGGCTACAAACATTTCACCCCTAACGGGATTTGAAAAGATGCCATTCAATACGATGGTGTCCTTAGCTTTGTGGATTTTAACGATACCAGATTCACCAATGTCGCAATAATTTTTATTTTGTCTTTTTTTACTAAGTTAGATTCGGATTCTGACTTCATTCAAATCGTGTAAAAACAAAATAAACCTCATGAACCCCGATAGGGGTGAAATGTTTGTAGCTCATTATAAATCCATCACCAGGAACTCCGTAGGAGTGACATGTTTGTGCCGGTGATTATTCGGAATAATGCAAGAGGAAAATGCTATATAATAAATTTATAACCAATCCCATGAACCGTCAAGATATGTTTGGGGTGGGCGGGATCAGGCTCGACCTTTTTCCTGAGCTTGACAATATGGTTGTCAACGGTGCGGGATGTGGGATACGCATCGTATCCCCAGACTCGCTGGATGAGTTCATCCCGGTGAATGGCTTGATTGGAATGCTGCCAGAAGTACTTGAGGATTTCAAATTCCTTGTGGGTCAACTCGATTTCAGTCTCACCCTGTTTGGCCACATAATGCTCAAAATCAATGGAAAGTTTTCCGAGTTGATGAGATTTCCCCTCCTCCTCCAGACATTTCTCGGGGGCATATCGACGCATGACTGCCTTTACCCGGGCCAGGAGCTCCCTCACACTGAAGGGCTTGGTCATGTAATCGTCGGCGCCCAATTCCAGACCCAGGACCTTATCAATCTCCTGTCCGCGCGCCGTTAACATGATGATGGGAGTCGATGCGCCCTGAGCACGTAATTCTCTGCAAACATCAAATCCCGACTTCCGGGGCAGCATAATGTCCAGAATGATCAGGTCCGGGTGTGCCTCCAATGTCATACGCAATCCGGTTTCACCGTCTTCGGCGATCAGGACATCGAATCCATCATATTCCAGGTTGTCTTTAAGCCCAAGGGCCATATCCTTTTCGTCTTCGATGATTAAGATAACAGACATTATAGAGACATCCTTATTTCCTCAGTATCAAACGGGAAAAATGAGTGAGAACGTACTTCCTTCCCCCTGATTACTGATGACGTTCACTTTCCCGCCATGCACCTCCATGATGTGCTTGACCAAACTGAGGCCCAGACCGCTGCCTTTGGTGTCATGCACGAGACTGCTCCCGACACGATAGAATTTTTCAAAAATTCGCTTTTGCTCCGCTTTCGGAATTCCAATCCCATGATCCATCACAGACAGGACCAGGGATGCATCCTGTCTGGTCAGGACGACGGATATGACTTTCTTTTCGGGAGTGAATTTGACTGCATTATCCAGCAGGTTAATGAAGGCCAGCTTTAAAGACTCGCCGTCGGCGCTGATCATTGGAAGACTTTTTTCGATATTTAGTTGAAGGTCAAATCCTTTTTGTTCCAGATGGAAATGATGCATATCCACTGTTTCCTGTATCAAGGCACCCAGATCGACATCCTCTAAAATAAATTCTTTCTTACTCGACTCGATTTTTGAGAAATCCAGGATATTGTTGATAAGCTGGGTCAACCGGGCCGTCTCATTCATGATGGTTTTGTAGTATGACTTTTTTTTCTGTTCCGAACCCACACGCCCCATTTCCAGTGTCTCGGCATACATACGAATCAAGGCCAGAGGGGTTCTCAATTCATGGGATACATCGGCGACAAAATCGGTCTTCATCTGAGCAAGGGTCATCTCTCTGGAAATATTTCGGAGTAGAGTGACCACACCCAAAATTAAAATCGTGTTGACGACCACAATAAATACCAGATTCCGTCTCGTACGGTCCCGGGCCATTTGCTCAAAGGTCGGCCCTGTATTCCGGATAAGCACATCCAGATCGGGCAAGATCCATAATGTGCCCTGTTTTTCAAATGTATTACGCAATTCAGAATAATTGTCCCTGGAAATCGGTGGTGGATCTTCAAGACTGGCAGGTCCATTTTCCAATCCATCTTCAAGTGAGAGATAGAGAAATTCCTGACGATTTCGATCTTCCACGGCAAACCTTACATTGCCTTCGGCCATTTCTTTGAATTTTCGAGCCACGACATCCAGGACGAATTGCCGTTGATTTAAGATGATCCCTCCAACTATGGTTTCCTCCGAACCCATCCCCTCAACGGATAAAGAAAATAAGAGGAGACTCATCTGATCTTGTGACAGGCTGTCCCATTTTACTGTGAGGGGCCTTATATATCCCCTCTGGGCTTGCTCCAGCATGACCCGGATCGAGGCCTCAGAATCTGTGAAAATACTTTCGAGTCTCCGCCGGGCATCCGATTCTGAACCCGACAGGGATTCGGTTTGATCTAGAACCAAATGGACCTGGTTTTCGCCAAGCCGAACACTGGCGCCGGATACAGTGGATTGCGCACCGATCCAGTTTTTGAGTGCAGACTCGACACCCTGCTTCGTGCGATTGCTCAGAGTCAAGTCTACCAGAGTATTCAATTCTGAGGACCAGGATCGAAAAACATCCCAGCAGTGCTGGTTTATGGAAAACAGAATGGTATTCAACTGTTGGTCATAAATGGACTTGATGAGGGCTTCATCTTTGTTTCGTTGCGTGAATTGGAAGACCGTATAACTCAAAATGGGAATGAGCAGCCCGATGATGGCGACAACAATGAATTTAACAAATGATTTTTTCATTCTTCACATCGACAACGGTAATCACTATGTCAGAGGAATAAATAATAATAAGTATACAATAATATCTAAATAAAAACAAGTCTGAATTAAAATAAATGAGGGATTTAATGGATAATAGAGAATGCATACAGAAAATTCTAAAATCCAGGCCAACTCTCCTTCTCAGCCAATAAAAGTACTGCTCTCCATGCCCAGAGGAACCAGAACCGTTTTATCCAAAACTCTTGGAAACTCGGTCTGTTCGACATCCATGACTGTCTGCTGC
>CAZYTI010000449.1:0-1405 GCA_964650065.1 uncultured bacterium | reverse complement strand
GATAACCGTTCACCGATGACCGTCTACCTTCTTCACTCATATTTCAGTGAAGCCACCCGTCCAAGGCGGACTTCCCTATCATTCGAACTTCAAGGCCTCAGCCGGATTCGCTT
This sequence comes from uncultured bacterium, assembly GCA_964650065.1. Lineage (GTDB taxonomy): Bacteria > Zhuqueibacterota > QNDG01 > QNDG01 > DSAB01 > CAZYTI01. Next base: position 1,292 of record CAZYTI010000449.1, on the reverse strand, counting down.
GAGCCGCTTTCAATGCCTGAAAGCTGACCGTTAGCAGTGCAATCACCAGGGCCACAAGACCGGAGAGAATAAAGATGTCAATACCGATAGGGATCCGATAGACGTATTTTTTAAACAATTTTTGTACGATAAAATATGCGGCAGGCCAGGCGATGATATTGGAAACCAAGACCCACTTGGTGAAATCCTTGGACAACATGAAAACGACCGTGAATACAGAAGCTCCTAAAACTTTACGAATACCAATTTCTTGGGTTCGTTGTTCTGCCATGAATGAAGCAAGCCCGAACAAACCCAGACAGGAAATGAGAATTGCCAGGAAAGTAAAGTAGCCTGCAATCTTGCTGATCAATTGTTCGGTACTGTAATTCCGATTCATCACATCATCCGCAAAAAATCGAAGTAGTACAGGAAAATCCGGACCGAATCTCTTTGACAAATTCTCAATATAATTCAGAGTCTCGGAAGTGAACTCAGATCGAATCTTAATAAACATCCAGTTCTTTCCCCAACTGGGATCAGCACCAATGACAAAAGGTTGTATGGAAAAATTGAAAGGCTGGAAATGAAAATTCTTTACAACACCTATGATCCTGCCTTCCTTTCGAAAGACCGAAAGCCGCTTGCCCACAGGGGATTCAACATCCATGAGTTTAACAGCTTCTTCATTCACAATATAACCTTCTGTCAAATCTGTCGCGAATTCCCGGGAAAAAGATCTTCCTGCTACCATTTTCATACCGAATGTTTCGAAATAATCATAGTCCACATATTCGAAATTCATGCTTACATTTTCTTCAGAATATTTCCCCTCCCAATCCAGTGCACGAACTGAGGAACCAATATAGGCGGGGTGCTGCAAACTTCTTGTAACATGCAATATATTTGGATTGCGCAACAGCTCACTTCGGAAGGAATCGTATTGCTTACTTATTTCTCCTCTCATATAGAAATTAACGATATTTTCCTTCTCAAATCCCAAATCTTTGTGTCTGATAAAATTTAATTGCCGATAAATAAATGTGGTTCCGATGATTAAAAATATCGACAGGGTAAACTGACTCACGACGAGTATCTTTCTGAGTAAAGCACTCTTTGCTCCCGAAGCCAACGTACTTCTTAACACTTTGACCGGTTGGAAAGATGAGAGAAATAATGATGGATAGCTACCAGACAGGATCCCCGTAAAAATGGCTACCGCAAGAAATCCAGCAATAATAATCGGATGGAGCAATAAGCTCAAAGGGAGTTGTTTGCTCAGGAGTTCATTAAAGGAAGGTAAGAATAGACAT
>CAZYTI010000448.1:0-4588 GCA_964650065.1 uncultured bacterium | reverse complement strand
AATCCACATCACTTCATGTTCACCTGCCGGTCGTTTGCCCTTCACAATTGTCTGTATTTCCTTTCCGAGCAAATCAAAAACTTTCAGAGTCACAAAACATGATTTTTGTAGACTGAATCGAATTGTAGTTGATGGATTAAATGGATTGGGATAGTTTTGATTCAATTCAAATTTCAGGGGAACCGAAAAATTAGAATTTGATTCATTAATATCAGTGCTTGCTCCCATATTTTTCCACAGAAAGATGCCACCATCGGGACCACCTGCAAAAAGGTCAGGATCGCTGTCATTATCAATATCTGCGAAAACGGGGCGAATATGGCCTTCAATGAGGATAGATGCATATTGAGTTGTAACCAGCTTAAAAACAGGAGCAGTCGCTGTACCATCATTCTGGTAATATGAAATCCTTCCCGTGTAATCCCCAACAAACAGGTCGTAATCCCCATCATTATCCAAATCACAAAAAGTTGGAGTGCTCCGAATGGAACTCATTTTGATGTTATTATAAAAATGATCAGGTTCTGCCCACGTGGGTGAAGATGCATCTCCCTCATTTTTATAATAACTGATTTTTCCATCTTCTCTGCCAATGAAAAGGTCGAAATCCTGATCATCATCTATATCACATAGAGTTGGGGATGCAAAGTCACCTAAATTAATGGAATTATAATCCATTATTGGCGCTGCCAGGTTCGCAACAGTGGCGGTACCTTGATTTTCATAAAATATAATCGACCCACTTCCATAACTCATGAAGATATCTAAATCCCCGTCATTATCGATATCACAAAAGGCAGGTACCTTGCCACCCTGCACAAGTGCATCACCATTGCAAGTCCAGGCTGGGATCTCCGCTGTACCTCCGTTCAAAACCTGAATCAATCCATTATGGCTATTGCCACCAAAGTATATATCCAGATCACTGTCACCATCCAGATCGGCAAAGTCTGGAAACGTCGTATAGCCGACATCAATCGTTGCATAATGATCAGTGACATGCTCCCAGGATTCGTTTTCAGGAGTTCCGATATTTTCATAAAAGGACAATCCTTTGTGATCGTCTCCAACAATCATATCCAAATCACCGTCACCATCGATATCCGGGAAGATTGGCGTCATGAAATATTTTCCCACAATTCCAGCATACTGCGTCGACTCCTCAACCCAGGTCGGACTGGATGCGGTACCCGTGTTTCGATAAAATTGGACCACGTATTTATCTCCAATAAACAAATCATAATCAGAATCGTTATCGATGTCAACAAATACCGGTGCAATGGTTCCAACTGTATTTATATTAGCGAATTGTGTATCGGCCAGAACGAATTGATAAGATTGGGCGGTACCATCATTACGGAAAAAATTGATTCTACCGATACCTTGCCCGACAAATAAATCGAAATCGCCGTCATTGTCAATGTCACAAAATGTGGGTATCGCGTGTGAATCAAATCTCAAATCCAGGAACTTTTCACTCACCTTCGTCCACTCAGGTGATGAAGCATTCCCATCGTTTCGCCAGAATCGGACTTCACCATTCCACCCTCCATAAAAGAAATCCGAGTCACCGTCATCATCAATATCACAAAAAACAGGAGCTAAAAAAGTTCCGGATGCATCTGAATAATCATCATCAATCATCACCCACAGCGGTTGATTTGCGGTACCGTCATTTCGAAGAAATGTGAGTGTATTGGTACTCTCCCCTACGAATAAGTCCAAGTCACCATCCGCATCGATATCAACCATTGCAGGTTTGGCTGAAAAAAATCCTCCTGAATAAGCACATGAGATTTTTCCATTATACATCGCTTGAAATTCCTGCTTCCAGACAATATCTTGTGAGTTTAAAACGAGTGGGTTCAAAACCAATAGTAGTACAATTATCATCTCAGTTTTCTTCGTCATCAGACACCTCCCTTTTTAAACGAAATACATATAATTTAAATTTCAAATATTTTCAAAATTAGATACTATCAATATTTACGACAACACAGAAATGCTTTTTTAAATCCGCACGTTCAACTAACAACCGCCACCTGTTAGTTGATAAAAAGGAGCTAATTGCTAAAGTTTAATGATTAACCCGACCAAGCGGTAACATCAACAGGTGCACTTATCATGTCCTACAAACAATTAATCCTAAACAAAGATACGAAATCAGAACTTATTTGCAAACAGGATTTTCAAAAATTATGGAGCATAATTTCTGAAGGGCTTAATAAAACAATGATAGATTATAAAATATTATCTAATTCCTGATTTTATCTTGCTTTTCACATATTAAAATTTTTTTTTTAAATATTATACGAACATTTAAATCCAAAAACTTATAAAGAGTCAGATCAATATACGATAGGATTAACCGAAAAGGATCGATAACCAATTTATAGATGGAGGACGAAACGAGATGAAAAACAAATTTAGCGTAGTGAGCCAGGTGATGATCGCTTTAATACTTTACTTTTGCATGAACAATGGATGGGCATTTCAGATTACCGGAACTGTTTTTTCCGGGCAGGTTAAATCTTCAAAAAGCACAAGCACATGGCCCGCCGTTTTGAAGTTTGTAAGCTATGACCCGTCATCTGGGAGATTGCAAGGGGAATTGGAGTGGCCCGACCTGAATTCTGTTCACAAGATAGCCGGTCAACTGACAGGTTCACGACTAACTTTCAGAGAAGTGGATTATATTAAAAAGGGCAGAGCTAACCTGAACTGTGAGTATAACGCTTCTATTGAAAACGGTGTAATCACCGGTAATTGGACAGACCCGAACGGTGATCACGGAACATTTCAGTTAAGTAAGCAAACTGTTTCGTCCGGGACCGGAAAATCCAACAGTATCTTCGGATCAGTTTTTCCCGGACGTGCTATATCTGCAAAGAGCCAAAGATCATGGTCCACCGTTTTGAAGTTTGTAAGCTATGATCCGGCATCAGGGAGAATTGAAGGAGAATTGGAATGGACCAGCCTGAATTCAATTCATAAGATCGTCGGTCAACTGACAGATTCACGGCTTACTTTCAAAGAAGTTGATTATATAAAACAGGGCAGCGCCAACCTGAACTGTGAATACAACGCTTCTTTTGAGAATGGTGTCATCACCGGGAATTGGTCTGATCCTTCCGGTGATCATGGAACATTTCAGTTAAAGAAAGAATAACAATAGAGCGACACGCGAAGCAATCAGAAGCTACCAATGTGCATTGCGATAGATACCAATAAATGATACGGACTCATCGCCGTTTAACGTATGGATTTGCGCGTTTAGGGCACATTGAATTGTTATGAAGGGATAGGCTCACAACATAGCAGACCTATCCCTTTGATTTCACCAAATCCTTCACGCCACTTTTAAAATATCTTGATATCCTCACCTAATACCCGAATAATCTCGGCAGGAAAAGACTGAACCACGGGAAATAGGTCACCAGCATCAAAACCAGGATCATAATGACATAAAAAGGAATGAGTGATCTGGTGAGCCTGGCAATGGACGTTTATGATCAGGATGACAAATGCGAGTACAGATATCTTCCTCATTGCCAAAAAATGACTATGATGGTCTTGCACTTTCGCCATTTTAAATCTTCAATTCCCAGCCCTTTTCATATTCACGACTCCACATCCCCATGGCTTCCGAATCATTTTTAATGTGTCCATTTTTTTTGTTTAAATGTAATTCCCTGTCAAATTTCCATGCAATATTGGAAAGCTGTAAAATAGTGACGCTCTTGTTTGCATCATCAATAGGGGAGCGAAGCTTTTCACCCAACCTGATCCCGTTAATAAAATTCTTAATATGAAGCTGTGTCATAGAATCCCGGCTCATGAGATCGGCGGTTTCTGACGATTGATCTGTCTGATAGTCTTCAATGAGTTCCTTTTGTAAATTATAGACCTTATACCCTTTTCTATTAATTGTCACCGCACCCTTTGTACCGTGTAAAGCGGCCCCCCTGCCCGATTGATAACCCTGGCCATTGCAGCTATGTCCTTCCCACGTAATCATTTTATTTTCGTATTCAAAGTTTGTAATCAAAGTATCATAAAACTCCCAATCATCCTGAAAGTGATACCTTCCCCCTGAAGCAGTCACCTTGTTGGGATAATCGACATTCAGCGCCCATCTGCAGATATCAACCTCGTGCGTTCCGTTATTCAATGTTTCCCCTGTTCCCCAATGCCAAAACCAATGCCAGTTATAGGGATGAATATTGTCTTTGTATGCACGACGCGGTGCAGGACCCTGCCATAAATCCCAGTCCAGGTAACCGGGAACCGGAACCTCTTTCCCAATTCCAATTGAATCCCGGGTATTGGTGTACCATGCTTTACCAAAATACACATCCCCTATTAATCCTTCATGAATTTGATGAATCAGTTTTCTTGTGAATGGGGAGGAACGCTGTTGATTTCCCATTTGAATGAACAAATTCTTATACTTTTTCTGCGCCTTGAGCAACAATTCACCTTCATAAGGATTATGGCTGCATGGTTTCTCAAGATAAACATGTTTACCTGCCTGCAATCCCATCAATGTCATGGGTGCATGCCAATGTTCCGGAGTAGCGATGGTAAC
>CAZYTI010000447.1:0-4595 GCA_964650065.1 uncultured bacterium | reverse complement strand
GTTTACATACGACCGTTATCATCGGGATGGAGAACGCATATTTCGGGTTTATGAAGAAATCAAAAGTAGGGCGGCCACACGGATCTACGCGGCCATTGCCTGGCCTTTGGCACCGGCTTTGATGGATAAATTCCCTCAGGTGGAATCATCTGTACGCATTTATACGTATATCAGTGATCCACTTGTCAGGCGGGGTGATATTCAATTTTATGAAGATCGCTTCATCTATGCAGAAGAGGATCTTTTTGATGTGCTGACTTTTCACTTTCTCCGGGGAGATCCTGATGAGGCACTGCGACGCCCGCGAACCGTGGTGATCACTCAGAGCGCGGGAAGTAAGTACTTCGGAGATAACGATCCTCTTGGCAAGATCGTGGTGATTAACAACCAGGATTTCGAAATTACGGGTGTGGTTGAAGGCTGCCCCAGGCATACGCATCTCAAGGCCGATTTTATCGGTTCGTTGAAGTCCATCGAGGATGAAAACTGGATGTCCAACTGGCATGGGACTGAGACTTATACCTACATTAAGCTGCGACAAAATATCGATCCGATTACTTTTGGAGAGCAGATGGTGCGGATTGGATTCGATTATGTGGGTGACGACTGGGAGGCCTGGGGATCCCCACGTTTCTTTCACTTACAGCCCGTTTCAGATATTCATCTCCATTCTCATCTGTTAGGAGAAATTGAATCACCAGAAAATCAGTCGATGGTTCTCCTGGTGGCGGGCATCGGGATTCTGGTCCTTCTGGTTGCATGTATTAATTTTGTGAATCTGGCCACGGCAAGATCTTTCAATCGTGCCAAAGAGGTCGGTTTACGCAAGGTGGTCGGTGGCCTTCGCCGGGAACTCATGCTTCAGTTTTGGGGGGAATCGATGCTCTATGCGTTATCGGCCGCGGTCATTTCGGTGTTACTCATGATCATGGCATTACCATATTTTAATATGCTGGCAGGCACATCATTTATTGTCAGTGACCTGGTCCAATCCAATCAGATTCTTGCGCTTGCCTGTATCACGGCCTTTTGCGGAATCGGTGCAGGTTTGTATCCCTCTTTACTGTTGTCATCCTATAGACCCATGGCGGTCTTGAAAAATGAATATCGAAGGGGTCGGAAAGGTGCCCGGGTACGAAGAGTGATGGTCGTCTTTCAATTTGCCATTTCCATTTTGCTGATCGTGGGGACCCTGATCATCCTTCAACAAATCAACTTTATGAAAGATCAGCATTTAGGATTCGACAAGGAGCAAAAATTGGTCATTCGGGTTCGGGGTGGGGCTTCCATCAGGGAAAACCATGCTTTGGTGAAGCAGGCATTCCTTGACCATCCTGCCATCTTGGGAGCAACTACTTCCTCCCACGTACCTGGCCGGGGTACCACAAACTTTGCCATCCGGCTTGTGGGTGAGGCGGAGGAAAAAAATCAGGGTATGCTTCACATTTATATCGATCCGGATTTCATCCCGGTATACGGCATTGATATGGCATCCGGCAGGTCGTTTCGTAAGGATATGCAAACCGATATTTCAGACTGGAATGGGGCAGGGGGATTTTTGATGAACGAGGCGGCTCTGAACGCCTTCGGATTTCAAAGTCCGGATGAGGTCATTGGGAAACGATTGAGAACGGGATTGGGTGGGAGAGAGGGTCTCGTGATCGGGGTGACCCGGAACTTCCACTACAAAGGTCTGCAGAAAGCGGTAGAACCCTTGATATTGGAATATTTTCCTCTGAGATTCCGGCGTATCACGCTCTCTGTTAATACAGGGACTTTGGGCCATGTCATGACCCATGTGGAGGAGACATGGGCACGTTTCTTTCCGGATGTTCCGCTGGATCTCTTTTTTTTGGATGTGGATTTCGATCGTCAATACCGGTCAGAAGAACAACTCAGCCGGGTCGCTGCTACATTTACCGGTATAGGGTTGATCATAGCTTGCCTGGGTCTTTTGGGATTGGCGTCCTTTATGGCCGAACAGCGGACCAAAGAGATCGGAATCCGGAAGGTCGTGGGGGCAACGGTACCGGGGATTATTCTGATGTTGGCTCGTGAATATACCAAGTGGATATTAGTGGCAAATATCATCGCATGGCCGGTGGCCTGGTTTGTGATGAAACAGTGGTTGACCCATTTTGCAGTCCGTATGACGATTGGCCTCGGACCGTTTATCCTCTCGGGATTGGTTGCCCTGGTGGTTGCCCTTTTTACGGTGAGTTATCAATGCACCAAGGCCGCGCTGGCGAATCCTGTCGAAGCGTTAAAATACGAATAGTATTTTGACGCGAAGATCCGCCTGGGGAGGGCCGAAGCGTTAAAATATGAGTAACTGGTGAGTGGTTATTGGTGAGTGGTTATTGGTGAGTAGTGAGTGGTGAGTTGTGAGTGGTGAGTAGAAAAAGGGAGACGGGAGACAGGAAACCGGAAAACGGAAGTGTTTGGGGGGAAGGGGAAAAGGAAACAGGTATTCGGTATTCGGTAATCGGTGGGGGTGAGAAAGGTGAAAGGTGAAAGGTGAACGGTGAACGGTTAAAAAAAGGTAATCGGTTTATAAAGATTAATGGTGAACGGTTAAGAGTAAGAAGTGTAAAGTTTATTCTTGATTGATAAATCAATTCGCTATTGTAATAAACACTTTGAATATGCGCTTAACGAATATGGAAGAAAAATGGGGGATGATCGGATACAACCTCAAACCCATCCCCCCAGTCCTCCTGATTTTATGATCAACGGATAAGGATCATTCGTCGATTGATGGAAAAATCTTCACCTTTATACTTGCATGTTTTTGAAGAATTTCATATAATCTTAAATTGCTTGTATACAAACATCAATGGGAGGAGGAGAATACGATGAAAATAGCCGTACTCGTCGAGGATCATTATCATGTCTTAGAAGCCTGGTATCCCTATTTTCGTTTGAGAGAAGAGGGGATCACCACCGTTTTCGTCGGCACGGGAAAGAAGCAATATAAAAGTAAAGAGGGATATCCTGTTCAAGAGGAAATTTCAATAAAGGATGTGAATGTAGATGACTTTGATGGTGTTATCATTCCAGGGGGATACGCTCCTGATATTTTACGCAGGTACAGGGAAGTGAATCAATTCGTAAAACAAATGCATGAACAAGGTAAACTCATTGCAGCAATATGTCATGCCGCGTGGGTTTTGGTCTCTGCAAATATTTTGAAGGGTAAGATGGCCACCTGTTTCTCTGCCATTAAAGATGATCTGGTAAATGCCGGTGCGGCATTTATTGATGAAGAGGTCGTCGTGGATGGAAATTTAATTACTTCTCGAACTCCCTATGATCTGCCCTCATTTTGTCGACAAATTATCGAGTATTTATTAAAAAGTTGATGGGTCATTTTACCCTCGATGGCGTTTGTTTTCATTCACCATGTTTATTCCTTTGAGATTACTGCGGACCTGATCTGTTGCGCCTCTTATCCTTGTTTTTGTCCTTTGCCTCTCTGACTTTAATGGTCTTTCCGTCTATTTCACCACCATCACCTTCCTCAATGGCTTTCAATGCATCTTCGTCTGCTTTGAAGGTGAGAAATCCAAAACCCCGGCTACGGCCCGTATACCGATCCTTGACGACTTTGGATTCGATGATTTCACCGAACTCTTCGAAAACCTCCCGAAGTTCATCACTGGTGATATCCCAGGGCAAGCCCCCAATATATAATTTCTTTGACATGCAGAATTTTCTCCTTGTCTGAATTTGGAAATAAACTGGATATTGTCATATTCCATGAACCTGGAATTGGTAACCTTGAAATAACAATCATGCGTTGCGATTTCTCTCAGGAGAGCGACACCATCTGAGAGAAAACCGGGTCACTATTGAAGGAAGGCAGGCCGCTAAAAGGCATGTATATGCTTTCCTTCGAATGGGTTACAAATATCAATAAAGGTACGAAGATAATGAGGTGATAGCAAGGATAATTTATCGATTTTTTAATGAAACATTTTATCGGAAAATTCGATAAAATATATTATAGGGAAATCCGATAATATTAGGAGACAGAAGCGTGAAGGATCTTACCAAGATCGAAGAGACGATTCTAATCGCCATCTGGCGTTTGGGAGAAGATACATACGGTGTCCGAATCAAGAACCATATTAAAAAGGCCACGGGTAAGGATTATCTGTACAGCACATTGTATACAACGTTCGAGCAACTCGTTAGAAAAGGCTATGTGACCAAACAGTTCGGAGCACCCACGGCCGTTCGTGGTGGGAAGCGGAAAGTTTTTTTCTGTATTACGGATGAAGGTACCGAAGCGTTGAAACATGCATTCGAAAAACAAAAAGCGGTCTGGCGGGGTATTACAGAGGAGTCGTTCGACACGGGTTTGATTTCATGAAACGATTTGATAAGAAATTCCCGGTGGTTCCCTTTTGGATTTTACGGCAATTATACACATTCAGCCTCAGGGAGAGCTATTCAGGGGACCTGCAAGAGGATTACCTATACCGTCAGGAGAACGATGGCAAGCTCAGGGCCCGTCTCTGGATCTGGTGTCAAACTCTGCGCTCGTTACCCCTATTTGTCATTTTCTACCTACAATGGAGTATGATGATGCT
>CAZYTI010000446.1:1026-4598 GCA_964650065.1 uncultured bacterium | reverse complement strand
ATGAAGGGGAAGCGACCCTTGTCGAACTCTGTCAAGATCATATCCAAGAGGAAAACATCGAGGGATTGATCCATCGCGATAATGGTACGATCATATACAATGGACATCGAAAACCAAAAAAGGCGTTGGATGAAATTTCATGGCCTCGATATGAAAAGTTTGAAATGAAAAAATACATTGCCGAGATGCCATTTAATTCCAGCAGGGGTTGCCCTCATCGTTGTATTTTCTGTCCGAATAAAATGATTACAAAAAAATTTCGATGGCGGAGTCCTGAAAATGTGGTCGATGAAATAGAATATTGGTATATGAAAGGATATCGTGTCTTCAATTATGATGATGATAATTTCGGGTTTTTCCCTGAACGTGTTTATGCCATTTGTAATGAAATCGAGAGGCGGGGAATCAGGAAAGTGGAATTTCGTTGTTCAAATGGACTTAGGGCAGATAAGGTCGATCGGCCTCTCTTGAAGCGTATGCGAGAAGTGGGATTCACCTATATCGCTTTCGGCATCGATGGTGGAAATAATAAAATGCTAAAACTGAATAAAAAGGGCGAAACCATTGAACAAATTGAGGCTGCTGTAAAAAATGCAACAGAATTGGGATTTGATGTAAAAATATTTGTCATCACCGGTATGCCTGGTGAGACAATGGAAGATATTGAGGATTCGCTGCGATTCGTCCAGAAGTATCCGGTCCGTCGTGTCTTACTCAACAATCCAATACCTTATCCAGGTACTGAACTTTTTGAGATTATCAAAGTCAACAACTGGTTTATCAAACAGCCGGAAGAATACCTGAATTTCGTAACAGAGAACGAAGCAGAGCCTGTTTTTACGACACCCGAATTATCCTATGAGGACAGGGTGAAAATACTAAAGCGCTGCAGAAGCATGGAGAAGATGATAACACGACGCGCTATCCAGCATATGTATAAAAAATATTTATTCTTCGGTACCTTGGCGGGATATGTTTTTGCCACAAATTTCGTGGAACATCTATTTTTTAAAAATAAGATTTTCAGGAGGATCATGGAGCATATTCGTTATAAACGGTTACTGGCAAGGAATCGGATTTTGCCTGCGGAGTGATGTCTATGAAAATATGTATGATCTCATATTCCCAATATGAGTTTGACAATCGGGTCCATCGATATGCAGAATCTCTCATTGAACATGGTGATAGCGTGGATGTTATTTGCCTGGGAGCAAAGGATCAGGCTCGCCATGATGTCTTAAATCATGTCCATATTTATCGTGTCATGTCAAGGAATTATAATGAAAAAAGTCCCTTTTCCTACTTGATACGTATGGTCTCATTTTTTATAAGTTCATCATGGAAATGCTCCTTACTCCATCTTCGACATAGGTATGATGTGTGTCATTTTCATAATATTCCCGATTTCGGTGTTTTTTCAACTTTAATTCCAAAATTGCTGGGAGCTAAAGTTATTCTGGATGTGCATGACCTGGTTCCCGAATTCTATCAGCGTAAATTTAATTTAGAAGCCAACCATATCATTGTTCGATTTCTCAAATGGATAGAAAAGATCTCATGTGCCTATGCTGATCATGTCATCACGGTAACAACCATTTGGGAGATGACATTGATTGATCGTTCTGTACCAGCACAAAAATGTACCGTAATACTCAATTCCCCGGATCCGTATCTTTTCAATCGAAGTGTCCGGAAAACCCATCTGACATCTCACGGATTCCGGTTAAATTATCATGGCAATTTAACTGAAATTTTTGGAATAGATCTCGCTATCCGGGCTATGCCCATAATGATAAAAAGTATTCCCGATATTTCCCTACATATATATGGCCAGGGTAAAACCAGGGAGGATTTGATCCGTTTTGCCAACGAACTTGGTGTTTCAAATGAAATCATTTTTCATGAGCCCGTTCCCAGATCTCAAGTTCCCCATATCCTTCATTTGGCAGATATTGGAATCGATCCAAAACGAAATGGGATTTTAGCTGGAGAAGGATTGAGTTCCAAATGTATGGAATACTTGGCCGTGGGTCTTCCGACTGTGGTTTCAAGAATTAAGGCAGCCGATACATATTATGAAGACGATATGGTCATGTTTTTTGAACCTGGCAATGAGAAGGATCTAGCCCAAAAAGTAATCGAACTCTACAAGCATCCGAAAAAGCGAAAACAACTCATTGAGAATTCAACTCGTTTTAATGAGAAACATCATTGGAACAGATATAGAGAAAGCTATTTCAAAACATTAGACAATTTGGTTAAGATTAAATGAAGATATTGTGGATCTGTGAAAAAGCATTGGATGTCAGTGTGGATCATGTCACATGGACGGAAATGGTACATCAGCTTCAACACAAGAAACACGAAGTTCTGTTGGCAACCGGGTTTAGACGTACCAAACCTGATTTTAAACTTGGAGAGAGTATCCACTATCTTCCTTCGATTAAGAAACCCATATTGAGGTATATCAGTTTCTGCATTGCCTTGTTTTTCTTTGTGGGTTTTCAGCTCATGGTAAGGAGGCCGGATATAATGATTGTGCATCCTTATACGGTGTTGCCATTATTGCCATTTGGAATATTTCGAAAAATGCGTCTGATAAGAACTCGTTTTCTACTCGATATTCGAACCATTCCCGTGGAAATAGAAGGACTTAATGGACTCTGGAAGGTAAAAGAATTCAATATATCCATTCACATGGTTAAATACTTATTTGATGGAATCTCAGTCATAACCCCTTTTATGGCTGAAGTGATTAGAGATCAATATAAGTTTAATAAGAAAGACATTGGTATTTGGACATCAGCAGCGTCCCTGGATAAATTTTTACCGGAGGGTTATGATGTTCAAGACATCCGACAGATGAAGAACCAAATGAATCTCAAGGATAAATTTATCATCATATACCACGGTGTCATGTCCAGAAATCGTGGTCTTCAGGAAGCAGTGGAAGCCATCCGTATTGTGACAAGATCCCATCATGATATTGTTTTATTTTTGCTGGGTGATGGTGCTGCCAAACCCGAGTTACAAAACATGGTGGATGATTATGGGCTTGAGAATCATGTTCGATTTCAAAGTTCAGTACCTCATGATCTGGTTCCTAAATATCTCATGCTGGCCGATATTGGCATACTCCCTTTTCCAGACTTTCTATGGTGGCGTGTGAGTAGTCCCATTAAACTGATGGAGTATTTGGCAATGGGGAAACCGGTATTGGTCACCAATATCGAAGCCCATCGGGATGTGTTGTTGGATAATCCTGTCGCATTTTTCATGCAGGACAGTCAACCGGCAAATATCGCAAAAGCCATCATGGAAGCTTATGGGAAAAGATTCAGCTTTGCACAGTTGAGTCATATTGCTCGAAAAGTGATTGAGGATCAATATACATGGGAACATCAGTCTTAATGTTTCGAGAAGTATTTGGTATCGATAAAACAATGAGAGAGTCGATTACACATATTGCCGAGCGTGCATTGGATCAGTCCAAAATTTCATACTATTGGGTCATGGCTCCAATCATTGGGTGTGCGATAGGCTTACTTATTGTTCAGGACAATCCCGTATTA
>CAZYTI010000446.1:0-1016 GCA_964650065.1 uncultured bacterium | reverse complement strand
CCTCGTGGGATTCTTCCTGGCCTCACGATTAATTATATTCAGCAATGCGAAGATAATGCCCTATGTGATCATTTTCTCGGTCTTTTTTTCAGACTGGCTGAGTTCCATGGGGCTGATACCATCATCATTTACTTGGCTTCCGGATGTTGCCTTACTCGTATTCACCGTTAAAGTATTTTTTTTACGTTTTATTGATAAGAAGATCATCAAAACCCAAATCGATATTCCGATCATCTTTTTTCTTCTATGGGCTGCAATATCCATGATCGTCAACAGTACGTCCTTCATCGGTGCATTTTACAGCGGAAGACAATTGTTAAAATTTGTATTAATGTTCTATTTATTTGTTAATTTCAATTATAATGAAACCTTTATAAAAAAACTAAATATCCTGTTGGTCGGCTTGTTTTTAATACAAGTTCCCACGGCATTAATCAAAATGTTGATCTATGGCAAAGGTGAAGAAGCCATTGGCACCTATGCTCGATATGGTGCAGCGCTATCTGCCATCCTTCCACTTTTCGTAAATGCCGTTTGTCTTGGATTCTATTTATTTTATAAGGGAAAATCAAGATTTATCAGTTTCTTCTTATATTTCCAGTTGTTCTATTTTGCCTGTCCTAAGAGGATATATCCCATCTTTGCAATTATAACCATTGCATATCTCATATTGATATCAGGTAAACAAAATATTAAAAAATTCTTACCACTTACCCCTTTACTGATTCTATTTACTACCATCATTCTATACATAAATCCCAATCTCAATCTTTTGTTATCCAATCCTAAGCGTGCATTAGATTGGGTAACATCTTATACATATCAGAAGACTGAAGATGTGACATCGGGACGGGTAGCAGTAGCTGAACTTGCTATTCAAAAAATTATGGCCAGTCCGCATCATTTGTTATTCGGATATGGTCCCGGTAAGATGACAGAAGGATTTCAGAGCGACAAGGACAGCATATACAGATCTTTGTCTATTTACTATGGACTCACTGAATTTACGATTATGC
>CAZYTI010000445.1:0-4600 GCA_964650065.1 uncultured bacterium | reverse complement strand
ATTAATAATTCCCTATATTATTGTTACAAAAATTATAAATGAAAGAACAATATACAGAGCATAGGGGAGGTAATGATGGACCAAAAAGTAAAGACCAAAATTCGGGAATGCGAGAAAATTATCACCTTTCTTAAGGTGGTCTCCAACACAACACGCCTGAAGATTCTCTGCATCTTGAATGAAGGTGAAAGACGTGTCGGCGAGATACAACAGTTCTTGGGGGCAAAACAATCGTACGTCTCACAGCAGCTTAAGTTTCTCAAAGGTCACGGGTACTTGAACAGCCGACGCGAGGGAACACAGATCTACTACCAATTGGTAGATACCAAATTCCCGCAGATTTTAAAAGCGCTCAAGAAGCATCTCGAATAGCCTGTCGTAGAAATTCTGGCATTCATCAGAGCCCATCCCGATGTTTCGGAATGGGCTTCTTTTTTGACCACAGATTGACCGCAGATAACGCTGATTACGCTGATTGCACAGATTTAAAAGATGCCCTTCCCCCTTTTTTACCGCAGATTACGCTGATTGCACAGATTTAAAAAGAAAAACACCCTTTTTGTTTGGAATTTGGATTTTGTAATTTGTGATTCCCGCCTGCCTGGTTTTCCTTATAATTGTCAAGCTAACAAAAATGGCGGGCAGGTATTTGGAATTTGAATTCTTGGTTTTTGGAATTTACTAAACTCGGATGAAAATCCCCAAAAATCCCCTTTGAGAAAGGAGGCTTGAGGATACCAAGACCCGAAAGTACCACAGAGTAAAAACGATTTCAAAAATCATCTGTGTAATCTGCGCAATCAGCGTTATCTGTGGTCGCGGTCATTCTTCAGTAATCAATCGATACTCACCGGTCCCGAATTTATCCAGGAACACGAATCGCTTTTGCAGGTTACGGTAATACCAGATTTCATAGCGGCTGGAATCTCCGGTGGGTGTCGATGGATTATCCACATCGGAAGGGGGACCGTAGAGGATATAGGTTCTTCCCCGGTCGGTCTCCCATCCGGTCAGTTGACTGTCCCAGGGGGCGAAGTTACGATTGGTAAAAGAGACTCGACTGTAATATTCGTGCTCGAGCTCGTTTTCCCCGGTGCCGGGACTGGGATCCCGCTCTTTCCAGAAGGCTTCCAAAAGACGCTCCTGTTCCTCGATGGGTTTGTTTTTCATCCGGTTCCATTCATCCCTATTCATGATCAGCCGGATCGTTTCGATGGCCTGGACCAGGTTGGGTATTTCTGTGGAATGGGCCTTCCAGCGTATGTAGAAGGGACTCTCGAGGATTGTGAGTGTCGTGCCATCACTGATTTCCAATTGAAGATTGTATTGTCCAAATTGGAGTGGTTGATCGATGAATATCTCTACGGGATGTATCCGGTTTTCTACCATCACGTTAAAAGTGTTTTCATAAACAGAGTCTTCTTCGCTGTTGAAGATGGTCTGTTTTATTTCTATATCTTGTGGCTTACCATCTGAGCAGATGGCAAGGCTCGCCCTGAAGGGAATTTCAGCCATGGAGAATACGGCCGGGAAAGTCGGAAAAAGAGGATCTACCGGAATATTGTCCTCGTTATTTGAAAAATAGAGGATCTCGGTGGTGGTGAAGGGATCTTCGAAAAAGTTCGGCAGAACGATATCTTCTTTCTGTCTTATCGGTTGATTCGTTTCAGTATCCAGGAGTTCGATGTAGAGGGTGTACTCTCCGGGGTGGATATAATAATGATGGTTTTCGAGGGTGAATTTCTGGCGGTCATTGGTCTCCTGATAGGTATTTACAAAGATTTTATTTCTATTGATGGTACTTGCCATGGTTTCTTCATCATCGTTCTTGATGGCGATGGTTATTTCGTATTGGGCAACGTATACTGAATCTTTCAGAATAAATTGGAGAAAATCGTTGGTAATTTTCGAATAGAAGTTGAATTGTACGGTATCGGCAGATGTGGTCGGTTGTGCATTTGTCATGACCATAAAGAGGTGTCGATAGGGGAGGGTATTCTGGGCACTGCGGGTACGATCATACCATGGTGTCTGGGCCATGAGGTTATGGGTGTTTGGTTGAAAAAGCATTGTACTTGAAATAATGATGAGAAAAAGCGATATTTTTAGCTTCATGTCTAAATCCTTTTTTAAGTGTTGGTTATAAAAGATAATAACTATATTTAATTATTTCAAGTCCTGTTTGTTCTTTATGTATCGTTGCCCTTTCGTGAAGTTGTGTGGCAAATCATTTTTCACCGTTTTATTTTCATGCATGCAGGTGGTTGGGAATGCACCATATGGGATATAGTTCTCCGGATTTCATCCCAAAAGATATCTCATATTATTATATGATATTAATAGGTTTAACAGCATTTTACACAGAATGAGTCTTGTTTTATGACATTTGGGCATGAATATTGCAAAAATTATATATCCCTAATCGATAAAATATGCCTTGACTATGGAATAAATTTTTTTTATCCTAATGTAAGACAAATATTTAATATTTTTTGGTTTTAACTGAACGGGGAAAGATGATGAGGAAAATGAGTGCTTTTGCATTGGGTCTGACTATTTTTTGTTTTTCACTCCTGAATTTTGACTACACTTTTGCTGCTGAAAAAACATTAGCCGTTTTGGATTTTGAAAATAACAGTCTCTTTAACGTCCAAGAGAACCAACCCCTCTCCAAGGGGCTGGCCGAGATGATGATTACCGAGTTGAGCAAGATAAAGGCCGTTCGTGTGGTGGAACGTCAGAAATTACGTTCTTTATTGGATGAAATTAAAATGTCCCAGGCGGGAATGGTATCTGAGACGAGTTCGGTTCAGGCCGGGAGGATGTTGGGAGCTCAACATCTGGTCTTTGGTGGGTATATGGTGACCATGGATAAAAAGATACGAATCGATGTAAGAATCGTGCAGGTCGAAACAGGACTTACGATCAAAGCCAGCGAGGTGACCGGAAAAACCCGCCAGGTTCTTTCCCTCATCCAAAAACTCAGTAAGAAAATATTGGATGATCTCGATGTGAAACTGACGGGTCAAGAAAAACGTTCATTGGATAAATCGGATAAGATCGATATGCAGGCCGTGGTCCAATTCTCCCAGGGACTGGAATTTGAGGATCTGGGGAAGATGGAAGAAGCCAAACAATGTTATCTCAAAGCGCTGAAGATCGAGCCGGATTTTCTCCAGGCCAAGATGCGCTTACAGCGCTTGATGAAAAAGGAATAATAAGGATTCATCATCATTTGATGATATAGACTCCAACGTCAACTCTCCCTATCTTACCACCCGTTTCACACAATGCCTTAGGGGAGAGCCATGGATTAAAGGAGTATGAATAAGAAAGCGGTAATCTGCCGAAGCATGTGGGATTGCTCCGACGGGATCATCGTGCGTTTTAATTGGAGGTTTTGTTGATGAGATGGAAATGTCTTGGCATTGGCTTTGTCATCATTGTGGTGGCAGGGTGTTCTACTACCAAGTACCGTCGTGCCGAAAAATATATCGAAACCAGGCAGTACAATGCTGCCATTCGGCATTATATAAGAATCCTGAAACCCCATAAGCGCAGGGGAAAACTGTATATCAATTATGATAAAGAGGCCTTCACGGGTATCGGTGTGGTCTACTGGCAGAAGCAGGATTTCCAGACGGCAGCAAAGGTGCTCAGTCATGTGATCAAAAGAAGCCCGAATTACGGTCGAGCCCTCTTCTATTTGGGCATGTCCCTGGAAGGACTGGGTAGTGATGATGATGCAGAACGGATTTACCGCAGATATCCGCATCTGTCTTCTTCCGATCAATATCGTAATATACTCATGGGAAGACTGGACTGGGTTGTGAGAAAGAAGATCACCCGGGAAGTGCAGTTGGTTCTGCAAAATGAAGCGGATTTACGCAATGAAGACCTTCCCGAAAACAGTATCGCCGTCCTCTACTTTACAAGTCTGAGTGAGGATCCCCAATGGCATCCCCTGCAGAAGGGATTGGCGGAAATGATGATTACAGACCTTGCCCAGATTGAGGAACTCCAGGTGGTTGAGCGCTTACGCCTGAACAAGCTTATGGAGGAGTTACGGTTGAGTGCCTCGGGTCTCGTCGATGAAGGCACTGCACCACGTCTGGGTAAACTCCTGGGTGCCAGAAATTTAGTCAAAGGAAGCTATCTCGTCATGTCCGATAGAGATTTAAGCGTGGATGCCGGTATTTATGAGCCTGATCGGATATTACTTCCCACTACAATCAGTCATGAAGGGCCCCTGACCCGTCTCTTTCAAATAGAAAAAGAATTGGTTTTACGTGTTTTGGACAATTTTGGTTTTGAGTTAACACGTCAGCAGCGGGAACGTATTCTGAAAATACCTACAGAGAATTTGATGGCATTCATGGAATACTGCAAGGGTCTCGACGCCCTCGATCACGAGGATTTCGATAATGCCCGTACCTACTTCCTCCAGGCTGTGAGGTTGGATCATAACTTCCAGGCTGCAGCGGATTGGCTCATGCCGGAGGCTGTCTGGGCCGCTACACATAACCGCAATCCTCGGCGTGTCGATTATGAAATTGCCGAACTGATCAGAAAAGCGGATGCAAGGACTGAGATCACATAT
>CAZYTI010000444.1:0-4600 GCA_964650065.1 uncultured bacterium | reverse complement strand
TGGGACTTTCAGCGTGCTACGGTATCATAAAAGCGCATAATGGTGAAATTGTTTACACAAGCCAGCTGGGTGAAGGTACAACTGCGACTATATACCTGCCCGTTGCCGCTGAAGTAAAGTTCGTTGAAAAAGGTGAGGAATAGACCTTCTTATATCAATTCATTATTTTACAAACAACCTTTTCATTTCATCCTCAGAGAAAGTCTCTCTTCCTTGGTCCGAGATTTTAACAAATTTCCCCTTATATTTGAATGTGATTTTTTCACCCAGTGTTAAAAATTTTGCGATGTCGGGATAGGTCAATATGAGATCTGTGTAAGCGGGACTGGAAT
Organism: uncultured bacterium; assembly: GCA_964650065.1. Taxonomy (GTDB): domain Bacteria; phylum Zhuqueibacterota; class QNDG01; order QNDG01; family DSAB01; genus CAZYTI01. Next base: position 4,268 of record CAZYTI010000444.1, on the reverse strand, counting down.
ATTTTATGTTAATGACTTTCTCGTCTTGATATTCACTGTCAATCCAGAACTCGCCGTTGAAGAACAACGTTCTCGGTCCGATCCTTTTTATGAAGTCCTGATCGGCCAACGTTTTGACCTCTTTCATTTTCCTCGATTGTTTGCTCATTTGGACAGCATAGACACCACTGGCCGTGGGCGCGCTATTCATACCTGCTTTATTGGCGTCGGCTGCGGCTTCGTATACGACATTGGGTCGATTGATGCCGCCAATGCGTCTTGCATCAGGATGTTGGATTCCTCCAAGACGATTGACAAACACTTCTTCCTCCTGTACGAGGTAAGAAGTATAGGGAGACATCACGCCATATTTTTGACTCAGCCGGATAACTTCATTCTTAAGTTCATCAGTCTCCCCGTGTAGTCGTATCTCATCGGTGAGATACCCAATTTTTCTCGTTGCCCAAAGATGGGGGAGAAACGCATAGTCTTCATTTGGCGTGGAGAAGTCAGCCTTATACATATATTTTTTTTCCTGACCTTTCACGCTTCCTTTAAGTTGTATATCGACCTTCTTCTCTGTCGTATATCTTCCGAAAATCGTCAATTGAGATCCCTTGAACAAATCAGGCAGCTTTTTGGGATATACATCTTCAACTTCGATGCGACCATAGTCGAGGTCCAAATCCGTGAGAACAGGGTGACGGATCTTATCATAAAATATGGAAATTTTTTCTTCGATATTTTCCTCGGGCTCGATATAATCAGAGACGGATCGGTTCGTCTCGGCAATTTTATCCAGCAGTGCCGTGTTGACATCATACCCCACTCCAAAAGTGAAAATCTTCACATCGTTCGTATTGTTTTTAGATACATTTTTGATAATATTTCCAATGTTCGTCACTCCTGCAGTAGGCAACCCATCTGTTAGAAAGACGATACTCATGGGTCGATTCTTATCGAAATCCATATGTAATGCGTCTATCAATGCATCGTGGATATTGGTGCCTCCTCTGGCCTCTAATCGATCCACGTATCTCAAAGCGTCCCTCTGGTATTCAGCGGTGGAAACCAGCTCCGATTTGAATCGTTTCACTTCTGTGCTGAATGTGATTAAATTAAATCGATCATCCGAGTTTAAATGATTGATGCAGTATTTTAACGCTTCTTTTGCCTGTTTGATTTTATCACCCTCCATGCTCCCGGATGTATCTAAAACAAAGAGGATGTCTTTCTTTAATATCTCCTTCTTTGAAAATTCAGTTTTCGGTGATACGAGCAGCATGAAAAAACCTGCTTCATTGTCCTCCGGACGATAAGTCATCAGATTCAATCCGAAATCGGTTCGGGAAAAAGAATAGTAGAGGATAAAATTGCTGGCGATTCTTTTCCTTGTACCTTCGTAGCTGATCTTTGCGTGTTTTTCTCCAACTTTCACGACTTCGACTTCATGACTGGGAGAGTATATGTTCCTCAATGGAATATTTGAATGGAGATCGACGTGAATCATTTGATCGATGGAAGGTCTTTTATTTCTTTCATCCTGGCGACGACTTTGATTATTGTTTTCCATAGGAACGAGAGATTGACTCGATCCAATTTGACCTCGTAGTGGATATGAAAAGTGGACCAGGTTTCCTTCTAATTGTAAGAGGGAGGCGTATTCCAAGACGATTTTTCTCTCTCTGTGAGGCGGGATCGGAAATATTTTTGCTCTGAATAAATTATGATCCGCGTATTCCAGTAATGCAGGATCGAGCTGCCTGCGGACGATATCCTCATAGATCTTCCGCGCCTTGTCTTTTTCCAATAGCTCTCCAGAGAGAATTTTACCATCAACGTGCATTTTGAAGTCAGAAACAGAGGCATTTTTCGGCAAGGGGAAATAATAGGTGCCTTCAAGGGTTCTATTTGAATGATTGAAAAATACCTGATGCACCTCAACCCTGGTCACCTGGTCAATGATATCGACGTTTACTTTGTGCTCGATGAGTTGGGGCATGGGAAAATGGGGATGCCTGTCGGGTGGGGGAATGATAAAACCTTGAGCAGAAATTTGCTCTGAATGGGAACCGATGAGCACGAGGATGAGGATTCCCATGAGCGCCAATTTTTTATTCGCGGAATTCATGGTTTCTCCTTTCTTTTTTAATTGTATGAAGTCTTTGAACAATCGTTTGCTATTTATCATACAATCAAAAAAAGAAAATATTCCGCTTTTTTATTTTTTGAGTAAATTTTTCAGTTCCTGTAATTGATCTTCAATCTGATTCTTGTTGTCCCCTGTTATTAATATTTCAATATTGTCGTCAAAAAATAAAATACTTTGTTTTATCTGCACCTCAGTCAATTTTATTTTTGCCAGCTGGTAATAGAGATGTGCCATTTCGTATTTTGCTTTTCTGAGGAGTTGCTGATCCGGATTGGTCGCCAGATATGTATTCCAGACTTCAATTTTATCCGGTATTTCTTTTGTATATTTTGCCCTGACGGAAAACATGTCATAGGTCTCTGTTTCTTCCTTCTTTTCCATCTCCGCAAACACGACATCTGTTTGAACAGTGGGCATTGTTGGGGGTTGTTCCTCTGAGATTTCGAGTATGCCTGTTTCACGAACGGATTTCATGGCAGTCACAATGCGAGACGATTCAGCCGGTTGTGATATAAATTGTTTATCACGAAAAGCGATTTTATCCTGTGCGGATTTACTCACCCTATCTGTAGCAGTCGCTACTCCCGCAACAGCTTTGGATCGTACCGGGGGTGGTTCATGCTGCACCCTTCTCTGATTCGGGGAGGTCGGACCTTCCTTGTCTTTGGATGTTTTACTGATCGATGTGGTATAAGAAGGCTGGATGACCGCTTCTTTTTTCTGGTCCATTTCCTCATGAGGCTGGGGGGTGCCTTCCGCCTCGGTGGTTTGTATCATGTCCCTTTGAATCGATCCTATGGGTGCTTCAAATTTCCCATCGGTAAAAAAGGAGACACGAATCACAAAAAAGAGTACGACTGCAGTGGCTGTTATGCTCACAAGCCGATAACTGATTTTACCGGGCCAAAGAATATTTTTTAAGTTTTCGAAAATGACATACGATTTCGGCGGTTTCACCGGGAGATCGGATATTCGATTCCGGATGTTTTTGGGCAATTCATTCCAGTATTCGGGCGGCGGCTCTGGTATATAATTCATCTTTCCGACTGCATGAATCGATTTTAAGATTTCAAATTCCCTTGCACAATTTGTGCAAATGGTCATGTGCTCCGCGATTTCGGTTTTTTCTCGATCGCCGAGTTCATTATCGATAAAACGTTCTAATCTGTCTTTTACGTCTTGGCATTCCATGGTCTCATACCTCAATATCCTTATTTAAAAAATAGGGTTCCAGCAGATCTTTCAACTTTTCCCTTGCCCGTGAAAGCCGGGACATGACTGTCCCCATGGATATACTGAGTTGTTGGCTGATTTCCTGGTAACTCAGGCCTTCAGAGATCCGTAAAATAAAAACCATGCGTTGATCCAACGGCAAATGCTCCATTGCCCGGGCAATTTGCTTTTCCATTTCGTCATGAATCATCACGTTTAAAGGTGTCTCATTTTCATTGCAGGACTCGATAAGTTCCGGTTCCTCATCACTGTCTATCGAAAAACGTTCCTTCCTTCGAGTCACTTTTGCCTGCTGATTCAGTGTCGTGTTGATGGCAATCCTGTGGAGCCAGGGATAAAAAGGAAACTGTTCGTTGAACTGGTCCATCTTGATATACGCCTTCACAAATGTTTCCTGAACGATATCGTTTGAATCATCATGATCCAGCACCATTTTCCGAACTGTGAAATAAATTCTTTTCTGGTATTTGAGGACCAATTGGTCGAAAGCTTTTTGGTTTCCTCTCTTTGCTTTCCTTATCCATTTGAGGTCCTCTTTATCGTCCCTCTTATTTTGAATATTTAACCGCATTGCTCCTAATATCTATACAAATGAAAATGGTTTTTATTCCATTTGGAATAGGCTTATTTTTTTCCCTCATCATCTGGCAGAAAACAGCGTCCATAACCCTCATGGCTAAGTACTGGTATCTTTAAACAGATCTGTCTGATCCTTGTATTTTTCCTTCCGCTTCTTTGCAGCGGCCTTGCGCCTCATCTCGTCCCTGTGGGCTCTTTTCTCTTCGGCTTCCTGTTCCCTGCGGCGCTTCTTTTCAGCCAAACGTTCCTCAAATTCTCTTGTTTCATCCTCGTCCATGACAGCAAGTTCTATTTTATGTTTCTGAAGCATGGATTTGGGTATAAT
>CAZYTI010000443.1:0-4604 GCA_964650065.1 uncultured bacterium | reverse complement strand
ATGGCCGGCTTACCATAACGGAAGAGGGTTATTACCACCGGGAAATCACACGATTCAATCACTGTCCGCCACTGCAAAAATATCCAGTGAATTAAAATCATCGACACGTCTCGTCGATATCAGCGGAGAACTTATAGCCTGTAGGAGCATTTCCCGTGGTTTGGAAGTCACCTGTCGTTCCAATTCCAACAACTATTTGATTGTCAATGAGGAGCCCCAATCGGTCTTCCTCAATGATCAACTGATCGAGGCCGAAATTCTCCATGGAATTCCGGGGTATACCATCAAACTCCCACCCGGTAATCATAAGACGAAAATAGTTACGCGAAGTCGTGGAACGTTGCCCATTAAGAATTTCAGTCTCATTATTTCCATATTGATCGTCATCATCAGTACGACAGCCGGTATCATTCTCCTCATGTTATACGTGCGTAACTTCAGAAGGCGACGCACGATGAATCAAAAGTAAACCTGGAGTTTTTTCCCATGCCATTGAGTTCAATCTTTTTTGACATCCTTTTTCTCTTTTGCGTCACGATTATCTGGGCCATGATTCTCTATCAGCTCGTCCTGACCTTATTCGGATACAAATATAGACGCCACGCGCAAAAAGAATTGGCAGACATACGTAAATCCAAATTGGAACTACCCGCGATATCCATTCTCATTCCGGCCCGGGATGAAGAGGTCGTCATCCGCCAAACCTTGAGAAAAATATTGGACATGGACTATCCTCCCGACAAAATGGAAGTGATCGTCATTAATGATGGTTCGATCGATAAAACGGGATTGATCGTCGGGGATATGGCCTCTAAAGACCCAAGAATACGGTTGTTGAATCTACCGGAAGTCGATGTCGGACGTGGTAAATCCCATGCCCTAAATCAGGGTTTAGAGCAAGCCCGGTTCGACTATATCGCCGTGTATGATGCAGATAACAATCCTGAGCCCGATGCACTAAAAATCCTTGTTCTTCATCTCATCTCGGAACCTCAGTTGGGTGCGGTCATCGGAAAATTCCGAACCCTCAACCGGTACAAGAATCTTCTGACTCGTTTTATCAACATCGAAACATTGGGTTTCCAGTGGATGATCCAAGCCGGTCGGTATCATGCCTTCCAGGTCGCCATCCTTCCGGGAACCAATTGTGTCATCAGAAAAGATGTGTTGAGAGAATGCGGACCATGGGACGAGGCAGCCATCACCGAGGATTCTGAGTTGAGTGTGCGTCTCTACCAGAGGGGATGGAAAATTAAATTTGTACCCGCCGCGGTCACCTGGGAACAGGAACCGGAAAAATTAGGGGTATGGTCCCGCCAGCGTACGCGCTGGGTCCGGGGGAATAACTATATTATTCGAAAATACCTCAAACAGGCATTGTCATTAAAAAACCGATTTCTCTCCCTTGAATTTTTATATCTTTTCGTTCTATACTACCTCTTCTTAGGCGCGATATTCATATCCCATCTGCTCTTCATACTATGCGGTTTCGGCATTCTTTCGGTACCAGTGCCCGGACCCTATACGGCCGTATGGGCATCTGCCTTTTTCATGTATCTGTTGGAGATCGTCCTGGTGCTCTCGTACGAAGATGAAGACAGCCCGTTGAATATTTTAATTACGGGACTCATGTATTTTACCTATTGTCAACTGTGGATCTATGTCGTAATCCGTGGCTTTATTTTAGATGTGACACGAAAGCGGATGGGCATATGGGAAAAAACCGAACGTATCCCCCAGAATGAAAATCTGTATGCCGGATCAAATTCTGAGGAAAATGAATGATGAAGAAACGAATAAAATGGATTTCGATTCTCCTCATATGGATGGGCTGGGCGATTTCTGACTATAATTCAGCATTTCCACAAGACAGTCTCAGCGTAAACACGGATGCTTCTGAGAAACAGTTTGGCATAAAGTATTGGTGGGAAGTATACAACGAGACCATGAAGCTACAGCGGGATAATAACAATTTCAACTCCCTGTCTCATACGAGACAGGGACTCAAATTCCCCCTCTCTTCAAAACTTTCAATAGAGACCTATTTCTTTATAAGGTATGGAAAAGATCTGCATAAGGATTTCTGGAATAATAAGTTTGAAGGCGGTTTGGGGATTCGTGCAAGATATTCAAAGAAAGTCTTTCTGGCCTTTTTCCTCGAAACCATCCGGGGAACCTATCTCAACACACAAGAAGCTGTCATCAGGCCGCCTTCGGATGCCTATACGGATTTCCGATCGGGATTCATCTTTTGGTACGGCTGGGACAAATATCCCTCGACATCACAACTGTATTCTTTCCCGTTGAGCAGTTGGGGAGATATTTATAGTGACATCATTTACTATCAGAAAGAAAATAATAATGTGATCGGGTATTTTCAGGCGAGAAGTGGTTTTCGTCTCCTTCAATTCTGGAAATGTACCCTCGACAGTTATGGCATTGTCTATGTTATCAAAGATATCAACAAGGACTTTTGGAATAATTTGGTTGAAGCCGGGCCTGGTTTCTGGTTAAAACCACATCCCGACCTGGATTTGAAATTCTTTGTCGAATGGTTGTATGGAACCTATTTGGGCATCGAAGGGAGAGATCTCAATCCCTATGCTCAACATTACCGGGATCGAAGAATAGGCATTCTATTCTGGATCGGTTGGTGAAAACTCGGACACGGACATAAGACGACCAAGGAGGTTTTTCTTCATGAAACACATACTGTACCGAATTATGATAACGGCTTTTCTGATTCTCCGAATTGATCTGAGTTTTTCTCAAGATGGTGGCACCCTGCTGTGGAAATCATCCACAGATTGGCATGTTCAGGCAGTGGCGCCCACCGGTGATATCGATGGTGACGGATTTGCTGATGTTTTCGTGGGATCTGCTGATAATCTGATTTATTGTTATTCCGGTGGTGGACTCAACCAGGGCAATATCATATGGTCGTGGGCTTATGCGAGTTCTGTATGGACCACGACCAGCCTGTCCGACATCAATGGCGATGGCACCGGCGACTGCCTGACCGGAGGAGCGGATAATACGGTCTATTGTATGTCCGGCAAACCCATCGGAGGCATGACAGTCATACTGTGGTCTTATCCCGTGGGTGGAGACGTTCGCTCTGTGACACGGGTGAACGATATCAATGGAGACGGAATCAATGATTGTTACATAGGTTCCGATGATGATATTGTCTATTGTCTCGAGGGTGCCTATGGAACCATGCTCTGGACTTATACGGATCCTTCTCCCGGAGGTGTGAAGACCGTGAGCCCCATCCCGGATGTCAATGGGGATGGGATAGATGACTGCCTGGCCGGAGGTGAAAACGATAAAATCATGTGTATATCGGGCGGCAGTCAAGGAACCGGGAGCCTCATATGGTCCTGTACCACAGGAAGCACCATTTTATCGGTCACCTGGGTAAACGATATCAACGGCGACGGGACTGCCGATTGTTTTGCCGGCAGCCAGGACGATAGAGTCTACTGTATCTCGGGTCAAGGTTCCGGAAATGTGAATCCCCTCTGGTCGTACAGAACGGGTTCCACGGTGACCTCGGTGGCTGCCATCACTGATGTCGATGGTGACGGTGCGGCCGATTGTCTGGCCGGAAGCCAGGACGATAAAATCTACTGTCTCTCCGGTGCAAACGGCAGCGTCATCTGGACATACACTACGGGGAGTACGGTCCGTAGCGTAGCCGCCATTTCCGATGTAAACGGTACATCGGGTGAAGACTGTATCGCGGGTGCAGAAGATAATCGGATATACTGCATCGAAGGAAAATCCTCGGGGAATGGAACCGCTATCTGGACTCATTCCGCAACGGGTAACGTCCATTGTGTCGCGCCCATCACGGACATCAGTGGAAATGGTACCGCCGATGTCATCGCAGGATCGGGTGACAGTTATGTGTACGCCATTGAAGGTGGAGCCGCACTTTCCGAGAGTGTCACCACACCCAATCCACCCGAAGGCCCCGGTACGGGATCCGTCGGACAGAATTTGACATTTACCGGTTCCGGAGCAACGAGTAACCTGGGACACACGTTACAATACCGGTTTGACTGGGGAGACGGGACGACCTCCGGCTGGGGTGCATCCACACAGAGTCATACTTATTCCACGGTGGGAACCTATTTGGTGAAGGCACAGGCGCGTTGTCAATCCCATACCGGCATTGTATCCGGCTGGTCCCAGGGTAAAACCGCGACTGTTTCCGGTCACACCTTAACTGTATCTGTCAATGGCTCAGGAACTGTGGTAAAAAATCCCAATAAAAGTGAATACAACCACAACGAGAACGTCACACTAACGGCCACGCCCATGTCGGGTTACCGGTTCGACCACTGGGAAGGTGCCCTTTCGGGTAACACCAATCCGGCAACACTGACCATGAATGGAAACAAGAATGTCACAGCCCATTTCACACTAATCCCGGAAACCATTTCAACACCCACTCTGCCGACCGGATCATCCACCGGAAAAGTGGGACAGAATCTGAATTATACAACAGGCGGTTCCACCAGCAATCTGGGACATAGCGTAGAATACCGGTTTGACTGGGGAGACGGGACGACCTCCGGCTGGGGTGCATCCACACA
>CAZYTI010000442.1:0-4613 GCA_964650065.1 uncultured bacterium | reverse complement strand
CAAGTCGGTGAGTCCTTGAACGGCTCGGACAGGTGTCACACCGGATATCACCGGTGAGGGCGGTGCCCATTCGGCCAATGCACCGCGGAAAACTTTCAATTCGTACCTGCCGGTGCCCACATTTCTGCTGTGTAACTGGATATCCTCATGGCCGGTCACCTGACCCGGGATATCGATACTACTGACCACGATTCGGTATGTACAGTTTGTAGGAAATCCAAGCTGACCATAGAAACTGGTAACTGGCAAGACCACCGAGAGAAGACAATTCCTCCCCCTGCCCAGGACATTGTCACTGGAACCCAAAAGAAAGCCCTCCGGATCGTGCACCTCCACCATGGGATCCACATCCCCGTCCAGGGCGTTCACGACAATATGCAGTGCATCTCCAGGCTGTGTTTTGAACAGATACGAGTCCCGCTGATGCGCATAACTGATCTGGCCCGTCTTCTGGGCATTGGTCGACACCTCGTCCGTATCCACGATCTGAATCTCTGAAGGATCGTATATCCCACTGCTCTCCAGGCGCGTGAAAAAGGTCCCAAAGGACTGATTGTCCGGTGCCTGGTGGTATCCCTTACCCAGGTATCGGTAGAATCCTTCCTGGACCAGCCCGATACCGAGCAGTGCCGCATCGCTCTTATCAAAGGAAGTATCATCCCCGAATCCGCTCTCGTTTTCACCGAAACGATCCCCATCAGGAGCGATGAGTTCCAGGAAGGGATCCAGTTCTGTCTCCGGTCCCTTGATACGTCGCATTGTGATGGATGCCGACTCAATATCCACAACAGGACCAAAATCTGGAACAACCCGGTCATAAAACATGTTCAGGGCCTTGATGGCATCGATATCCACAGACGGACTCGCCGTGACCAGAATATATCGAACAGATTTCAATCCTGTACCCAAAAGATCGAATTCCTGCGTACCGTTCACGGTACCATCGATGGGAGTAAAGGTCTCCCGGCCCGGTGCATAGTAGGGACTGTTACTCACAGCAACCGTATAGCCCCCCTGGGCGTAGATTCTGAAGTCATTTCCGTTCCCATCTACGATCTCCTGGCCCGTGCCCATGTCCAGGATAAGGCTGACCGGGCCCCATTTCAAAGGTAGGGTGACCATACTGCCGTCCCCGTTCATGCCGATCACGGCACCCATTGTGCCTGAAACCGGCGGCGGATCGATCACGACAGCCGGGTCCGGAACCTGGGTAAAGTCCACCACCAGGCCCGAGGGATCTAACAGATCCTGACATACCGGCGTCCTCGCAGTGGGCGTGGTTCTGCTCATGGGAAAGGCCGGATCGGGTGCCCGCTGGTATGCCAGACCCACGGGAATACCCGCGGGATAGGACACCGGCGGTGTCAGAACTGCCACGGCATAAGGTGAGGAAAAAATCGGATTGGCGAACTTGAAAAGTCCCGACTTGGCCAGGTTGTGATCCTGCCCATCGAGCGTCTGGGGCCTGGGTGCCACATGGTTGAAAAGAATATCCAGCCACGTGGACCGGTCTTCCTCCATTCGATTATTGACCACGCGCTTGGGTTGACCCACGTTGCCGGCTAAATGGATCTGAAACGGTGCCGGGAAGGGACCCGGAGACCCATCCAGAGCTTGAACCTGAATCGTGTACAGGTTATCCTGGTTGACTGTGAAACGCACCCCATCATTGCCCGAACCGATATTAAATAGCGTGGAGGTGATGATTTCATCCTGATCGATAAAAATTTTAATCTCTAATTGCAGAGGCGAATTCTCGGCAACACCCCGGAGCCGCGTGTTAATAGCACGCACGCCCACCATGCCGTCCGTGGGCTTGCCACGGAAGGTAAATTGTTGGATCTCACCCTTTCCATTCATCATAAACTGCAGAAGCGTATGCTGAGGAACGGTTTCCGGGGGAACTCCGACCTCATCGTAGATGATTCTGTTACGGTCACTCCCTATCTTGGCCACAAAGGCATCAACTGATCCGGTTGTTGCAAAGGCTCCCGGAGTCGTTGGAAAATCAAAAGACACAGCATAACCGGTCACATAAACGTTGCCCTCATCATCGACGGCTATCCCCCCCCTCGAGTCTATCTCAGGGGGAGCATCTGATATAGGTGCGGGTCCACTATCGTAATCACTGCTAGTCCCGCCCAAATAGGTACTATAAATCAGGGATTCTTCGCCGGACCGGGATGGATCGATCTTCGCTATAAAATAATCGAAATATTCACCCGCAAGATTGGGCTGAAGCGCCTCTTTGGTGGGAAAATCATCAGACTGAGTCCAGCCAATCACGAACATATTGCCCTGCCGGTCCACGGCAATGTTTCCTCCCCCATCTCTCTGACTTCCACCCAAAAAAGTCGAATAAACAATACCCCCGGAGGGATTTAATTTAATGACATAGGCGTCACCCCATACCTGGTCACTACCCACATTACCGTGAACGGACTGATAGGCATTTTCAGTGATGGGGAAATCCAGATTCGATGCCTCGCCTGCTACATAACAGTTGTTATCATCATCCACAGCAATACCCAATGCTCTGTCCGTAACCGTTCTAGACGTTAAAATCTTTTTGTACCAACTGCCATGCAGAGCTGTATTGTACAATATATCCGTCCCCGAGGCGTTGAGCTTTAGCACCTGGGATTGACCGGAGATATAGGCGTTACCCTGTTGATCGATAGCGATATCTGTAGCAAAAGTATAAAAGTCTCTGTGAGACTCCATACCGAGTAACGTAGAATAGACAAGATCCGACCCATCAGGATTCAATTTTGTAGCAAACCCATCATCATCCAAATAAGCCCACCCATTCTGATATGCCCCATCTGTCACCGGGAATTTAAGGTGTTCATATCCTCCATATCCATGCGTACGACCGCTGACATAGGCATGGCCGCTTTCATCGACAGCAATCCCGGTACCATAATCCTCCTGAGCACTTCCTAAAAAAGTAGAATACACAAGAGCAGATCCGGTAGGATTTAGTTTCAGTACGAATGCATCTCCCTCATCCTCCCATAAGACGTTGGTAGATCCGTCTCCGTGTTCTTTCTGAAAAGCCCCCGGGGTCGTGGGAAAATCCTCGGCCCATGTCACGCCCGTCACATAGGCATTGCCATCAGCATCAATGGCGATATCCAGTCCTTCATCATCCATGTCACCGCCGCCGATGTAGGTCGAGTAAATGATGTCGCTGCCTTCGCTGTTGAATTTCGTCACAAAGACCTCGTAGTCATCTGCCCAATAAAGATCACCTTTATGCTCGGGCTGAAATGCTCCTTCAGACGTTGGAAATGCTCTTGCCGCCGTCCGTCCCGTAACGTAGGCGTTCCCCTGAGCGTCCACAGCAATGCCCCTGCCTGCCGTTTTACCACCACTGCCGCCAAGATACGTCGAGTAAATCAACTCGGGATCGATGACCAGGTCTTTCGACACATCGTAATCATCGATATGAAAACCGACTTGATTTTCCCCCATTTTCTGAAACACCCCATCAATGGTTACGTATTCGTTCTCGTTCATCTGATAAATTTTAGGCTTACGGAGAAGGACTTCTCCACCCTCTGTTCCCAAAACGAGGTTGCCTTCTTCATCGATTTGACAGGACTTACATCCTTCAAAACCGAGTAGAATCTCTTTCGGTGAGGCACCCGGTTTCACAATAAAGTCATACTCCAACAAACCCGGATTACCGTAGAAAATCAAGTCAATGCTGGGATAGACCTCCTCGTATTTTACTCTGGTATAGTTGGGCACACCCGACACCCAGTTGTCAGCATCTCTGCCGATGAAGTAATTGCTCCTACCGGACTTTTCGTCCAACCCTGTCATTTTCGCATCCGGATTGGCACCTACGATCTGCATGCGAAGGATGTTTGATTTCGAATTGCGGATTTCGGATTGCGGATTTTGAGACGATATGAAATTCGTCCCAATACGCTTTTCCGGTCTCCGGTCTCCGGTCTCCATTCCTCAGTCTCCGATTTCCGTAAAGAGAGTACCGCCTCCGTCGATGTCAGAAACAACGTATAACCCTGCCCACTGGAAATGAACTTTACACCCTCATCAGTCTGCCCCATATTTTTCTCAAAATGCATGGGGATTGCCCCATATTCCTGGAGAAGCTGGACCTTGACTTCAGCATTCCGTTCAACCGGATCGGCTGATTGAAATATCTGTCTTCCCGAAGGATTGATGCCGAGAAGAATAAAAATGAGCATGGTTATGATTCCTACAACCAAGACAACACCTCTAACACAAAAGTTCTTTTGTCTTCCGAAACGAATTAGGTCGTCCATTTTACACCTCTACAATAGATCATTGATATTATTTGAGTAGTGTGGAACTGCTCCTAACCATTGTATGAACCAGGATATTCAGAATTATAGAATGACCATCATTTGTAATTAACCTTCCGAAGGGCGCATTGCTGTTATGCTATCAACATGTTGGTTTATCTCCAACCAACATAAGAACCTTCGGAAGGACCAAGCCATCAAAGAGCAGTCAAGGACTGCTCCTAACCTTTTTTCTTTGTGCTTTCTTCTTTTTTCTTTTTTTGTCCCGGTAGGAACGCCAGTCACCCGACGTCCCCCGTACAGATCCCGCCGTGC
>CAZYTI010000441.1:0-4624 GCA_964650065.1 uncultured bacterium | reverse complement strand
TTCCAATCCGTCCGGGCCGTTTTCGGGCAGGGTAAATTGTGGACGCCACAGGGGAGTTATCATTCTGATTTTTTCATCATCCACTGTCATTGTATAATAGCTGTGATTTCCCGGGAGTAAAACCATGGGGGTCATCCTGGGAATCCACCCCAGAGCATCATATAATTCGGCCCATAAGCGATCCACATGGCCAATGTTCACGATGTCTCCTGTGAAGAGCCAGAAGCCGGCATCCGGTACTTTTTTGTAGGCTGCCCGGAAAATGCGTGAACACATGGATTTAATATTATTTTGAGGATCGCCGAAGTAGATAAATGAAAAAGTATCGGAATGTTCGGTTGCGGTCTTGAATTGATTCCACTCACTCCAATATGTGCCCTCACTGACCCGGTATGCATAGAGGGTGTTTGGATCAAGAGAATTAAAAATAACAGAATGATAATGAACTCTTTTCACACTGTCCAATTGAACGATTTCAGTGGTTGCATAAACGGTCCTGGCATGAATCGTTAATACTGTAGAATCCGTTGCCTGGACGATTTGAGCCTGTGGGTTTGTGCTGTGGGGTCCCGTTTGCCAGGTAACGGCCTGACTGGTGGCTGGATTTTCGGTTAAGTTCAAAATGATTCTTTCGGCTTGTTCCACTTGCTGGGCGGGGAGGGCGAAACAAATTTCTCCGATGAAAAATAGAATTAGAAGAAGGAAGAATGTTTTACGAAGACCATCAGATTGATGGAAGGTCTGTTTCATTTTAGCATCTCCAATATGGGTGTTCATTCAAGGTAAATATAGAGGTGTTACGATAATTAATCAAGGGGAAAATGTCTCCATAACCTGTCGATTCTAACACCCCCCTAAATCCCCCCTTGAAAGGGGGGACTTTTACAATGATTCTTGTCATTCCAACTTTGCAATATCCTTAAACAATGTTCAATTAATTAATCGTTACTCGCCCTTTAACGGAATTAGGAGAAGTTGCGAACTTGTTACTCAGTCAACAATACTCTTTGTTGGGTGGGAATGAGAGGGGAGTCCCCCCTAATAAGGGGGGATTAGGGGGGTGTTAAATGGAATCGGTGCCCCACGGATTATTATGCTTCCGGTTGTCGTGTTTTATGAGCCACGATTCCCACAATAACGATAATGACAACGATGAGTCCTATTAAAATGAAAACATCGCTACGCACGGTGGACCAACCCCCACCTTTCTGTGTAATTTCCATAATCGGATTCATCACATAGTAGGTGGGAAAAATTTTGCCAACCCATTCCGGTATCTTGGGAAAAAGACTCACAATGGCTGGCGCATAGAGGAATATGTTAAATCCCTTTATTGAAGAAAACACAGAGGCCAGATCTTTCATGATCGCACCCAGGAGCAAGCCAAAACATGAAGCCATGATTGCACCGAGGAACAGGATGCATACGAGGAGGCTTGACTGCATTTTAAATGCATCATTAAGAATGAGTATGGTGATTCCCATGACCATACTCACAATGATTGCTATGAGTCCTTTTGATAGAAAAACTTCACCTTGACTCACCGGAGTCGTCAATACGGCACCCAGTGTTCGTTTCTGCTTTTCGACCACCAGTGATGTGGATGGGAGTGCAAATCCACTTATGAAGATCGCCATGAGGACAATCATGGGAAGAAAGCGGTCTTTCCAGGGGATTCTCGTGTTTTCCCCCAATGAAACAGAGACGATGTCCACGGGTGCTTTTCCCTCTGTTTGCTCTCTTAACCGATGTAAAAGTGCCGCTCCAAGAAGCGCTCTGTTGTTTAAAAGGCTTTCTCCCCAGATATAGGCTGTTAGTTTTGTCACTTCTCTCTTTAGTAACATGGCATCGAAGTCTTTTTGAAAAACAACACCCATATCCCGTGCACCCGTTTCGACGGCATCTTTTAACTCACTTTCGGTGGTATATGTTTTTATTTGAATAGATTCCATTTGTGTAAGCGATTCTACGATTCGTGATTCGCCGAAATCGACAATGCCGAGTCTTGGCTTCCTGGAAAAAAGGGAGCCAAAAGCCAGATTCACCACCAATGTTAAAATGAGAGGGCCAAGGACAGCGAAAATAAAAAAATAACTCTTTAAACCTTGTTTGAATTCTTTGCCCAATAATACACCGATTCTTCGTATACTCATGTCAGTTTCCTCTTCAATGTGATGATCCCAAGAAAAACAAACACGATGTTAAAACCAATTAAAACCAGGATATTACTTAAATTTCCACTCCATCCAATATTAAAATTGACGGCCCTGTGAAACGTATTTACGATAAAATGGGAGGGAATGACTTTCATCCATCCGGATACGGGGCCGGGGAACAGGATACTCATCGCCGGTATGATGAGGATGAGCATGGAAAGCGTTGACCATCCCACCACAGACATCATGTCTTTGGAGATGGATGCGATGAAGAATGCGAGACCGGTGAACATCATGGAGCCCAACAACAATGTAAGGATAATGAGCAAAATGTTTTGAGTCAGGCTTCCTGTGATGCCCATGAATAACACGGATTGGGAAAATGCGATGAGTACACCGGTCAAGCCTTTTCCAGTAAAGAGATCGATGACCTTCATGGGTGTGGTCAACAATGCCTGAACGGTCTCATTTTCCAACTCCGATGAGATTAGGTTGGCGAGACCGAATGTTTCCATGACCAGAAGCATTAATGCAAACAGCGGAAGCATGCGGTCTCTGATGGGTATCTGTTTGCCTCCCATATCAGGGCCGAGGACGATATCTAAGGCTTCAATGCCTAATGGTGAACCGCTCCATTCATATATCATTTCATTCATGAATATGGTATACATTTCTTTCATCTCATTCGGAAGGTCCGATGAGTAATATACAAAGATTTGTGGTTTCCTGCCGGATAATAGAGATTTCTGCACATCCCTGGGGATTGAAATTCCTACATGGTATTCTTGATCGATGATCGCTTGTTTTAATGCCTCTTCGGTTTTCATATTCCGAATGATAATTCCCTCTTCCTCAAAATTCATGTTAAACAATTGTGAAGCTATGGGATTATAAAAACCGATCTCAATGGTCTCATCGACTGACCTGGGCATGATGAAGTAGAATGCAATATACAAGATGATACCGAAGACCGTCATGATCCCAAAAAATTTATCCCTGAAGTATAGCCTAAAATCTTTGGCAACGAGCGCCTTAATGATCCGCCAGTTCATTCTGTCAGTCCTCTTCCTGTTATTTGTATAAAAATATGCTCCAAACTTGCCTCTTCGCTATGAATAGTGACCACTTCTTCATTTTTAAAAAGTGCATGTAGGTTTTTGGCAGTATCGGCAATGTCCATGATTAATTCTTTGTCTGCGAGTTCGCCGGTTTTGGTTCTGATTTGTGCTTTCATGGCTCGTTTTCCGTATTGTTGTTTGAGGTTATGCGGTGTATCGAGGGCCACGATTTCGCCCTCATTGATAAACGCTATTCGGTGAGAGAGCTTGTCTGCCTCGAACATGTCATGGGTGGTTAGAAATACAGTCGCACCCCTGTCCCTCTCTTTCAGGATCACGTTTCGAATATTATCTGCAGAGGTGGGATCCAGACCCTCGGTGGGTTCATCGAGAAACAATATTTCAGGTTGATTCACCAGAGCTCTGGCCACCATGAGACGTTGTTTCATCCCTTTTGAGAAAGTCGATACCCGGTCCTTTTCTCTGCCCTTTAGATCCACCTTAATGAGAAGTTCATGAGCGTCAAACTTTTTCACCCCATATAGATCGGCGAAGAGCTTTAGATTCTCAACCGCGCTCATTTGCTCATACAGGTTTGTCCTTTCAAAGCAGATGCCAATTTTCGCCTGTACTTGACTGGTCTTTTTTGTGATATCCTGCCCGAGGATAGTCACTTTTCCATGCTTCGGGTGAAGTTGGCCGGTGAGCATTTTAATGGTCGTAGATTTTCCAGCGCCATTGGGTCCAAGGAATCCAAAAATTTCTCCTTCTTTAACTTGAAAAGAGATTCCATTTACAGCCTGTATTTCACCATAGTTGTATTTTAAATTATCGACGATGATGACGTCTGTGCTCATGACGACTCCTTATTCAATGAATCGGATGTTTCATTGTTGGATTGGCTTCTATTATCCATTTGGATCGACAGATTTCCCGATGTAAAACCGAGTTTTTCCTGCAAAGCATTAAAACTGATTTCCTTTGATCTTAGAGATAGAAATCCGGTAAGGGAAAGATTTATTACATTTAAAAACAATGCGACTTCGTTGAATTTACTCTTTACTCTCGTTTTTAATGTATCTGAGAACGACTCAAACGGAATTGTTTTTAAAGGTGAGCTGGACAATGGGTTGTCCATCTCTTTCCCCCAATCCGAGGAATTTACAGGAAACGATATTCTTTTGATCGGATATCTCTGGAGCCTTATCCTCACTACACATGAGAAAGCAAAACAAGACAATTAATAGAACGTTCAAATAAATCATACTGAATTGGTTCATGGTTCGCATCAATACCTCCTGTTTTTATTCATGAGAGCTGTTCGCTGAAACAGGGTATCTTCCAGTACGTCGCTTTTAAAAATGATTATACCGAACAACAAGACGCCGCCGATACATATTAGGGCGTCGG
>CAZYTI010000440.1:0-4640 GCA_964650065.1 uncultured bacterium | reverse complement strand
GTTTTCACCCTATGATTTGAGAAATTGGGTGAGTTAAGTCCATAGGCAAAAAAGTAATTGTTTCATAGTATTTCCTATCTAATGATAAATTTGGAGGGCTCATTTGAACGATGCTTCTTTCAGATATCAACAAATTCTTATGCTGTGTAATGATTATTCAATAAGTAAGAGCCGTATCACGAAAGCTTACCTCTTAGTGCATCGGTGGGTTTTAATTTTGAAATCTTTCGGGTCGGCAGATAACTCACAATAATAACCGTTATCAGCACCAACAGAGTCGATCCGACCCAAAGGGATGCACCGTAAGTGGGATACATCTTGGTTGCCATGGCAACCCCCACCATATCTCCCATATCCGGCAATGGAATGCCGTATACCGCGGTTAATATCAGCAGCGGAATGCCGTAAACCGCACCGATTATCAACGCCAGAGCACCGTGCAGCGATCCTTCAAGGGTAAACAGACCGATGACGTTTCTGCGGGCCATCCCCAAGGCCATCAATGTTCCCATCTCTTTTCTACGGCGAAATATGGCCAGCGCCTGGGTATCGAAGACAGCTAGAAGCGCCGCCGCAAGTATAAGACCGGTCAAAAGGGCTGTGAATCCTGCATCCCCTTTATACATTTGACCGATAAAAGCGACCAAATCCTCCTGGCTGTGATAGATCCAGGTATCGTCACCGGTAGGTATGGCATTTAATTTCTTTTTCAGCACAATCAGCGTTGCCTCGCCGGGAGCCTGCATCATCTCTTGAAGATCGTCTAAAGGAATCCAGATCTGGCCTGAATCTATCGCAGGATTGGCTGTTCGCATGATGTCAATGATGAAGACGTCCGTAGCGTCGAAGGTTCCATGGATATCCCGCCACCTCAGGGTCACCTCATCGTCGATCTTTAGCCGGGTATCTGCAGCCATCCCACTACCGATCAAAGCTGGGATGATATCCGGGTTCTCCTGTTTTAAGGATTGGGCAGGCAGGCTGAGAATATCCTGGTCCGGTGGTATCCCTTTTATGAGTGCCGATTGGAGCCGCCCTTCCGGGAATATCGCACCGGATGTGATGAGTATGGGCATGGCCAGCCCTTTGGATATCAGGTCATTGAGAGGGGGTGATATCAATGCGTGGGCATCCTTTAAGGTCAGGGGATTGAAAGGATCGTATGCATGGTGCCGAAACTGGCCGCCTCCCAGTTCCGTATCGATGGTGTTGCGTTCAATCTGATCGTAAGTTCCGTTTATCAGGCCGATCATCCAAATCAACGCAACAAATGCAATAGAGAGAATAAAGATATTGAGCCAGGTGCGAAAGCCCGCTCCCATGATGTTGCGAAAGGCTAGTTTTATGGTTAGCATCGTTAGGATTCTCCGTTATGGGTTCCGGGTTCGGATTTTACGTTTCTAGTTCCTTAAATAGTGTAGACGTTTGCCGTTTAAAGATACCGATCCCGGATATCATTGTACCGAGGACAGTGGAGAACAGACCAGGGATAAGACCGATGAAGAAACCCTCTACCGTCACTTTTGCTCGCACAACATTGTTCATGACAAAATTGATGTCTCCCTCCCTCATAAAATTCATCATATCGAATCCAACCTCCTGGAAATAATAGCAGATCCCCATACCGACGGCGGTACCGATAATTGAACCGCCAATACCGATGGATATGGATTCGTAGATCAATGAGCGATATACTTGTCCTTTGGCTTCTCCCATTGCCAATCGCACCCCCATTTCCCCGTATCGACGCAATCCGGACATCAATCCGGTGTTCCACAGCACAATGGACATGAAAAGCAAAAAGAAAAGGGCCATGACCAACATCATGATCCCCATATAATCCATCATCACTCCCATCCCATGCTGATCTCGAAAGGTAATCATCTCCGGTGTATATTCATCGTCAGTGTTTCGGTAACGGCGGTTGAAATCCTCAGTAACACGGTCTGCAGTGGGCGGATCCCAAACCATATTCGGGAGAAAGCCCAGGATTTCTCCCACCCCGTCTTCCATATCCAGGGCATATTGAATGTCGGAGATATCTGCCAGCATGAGTCTCCGATCCATCATGGCTATACCGAAATGAATCGTACCCACTAGAGTGAAGTTCTGGACCGACATGCTTCCCTTGGCAGTTGAGCCGAGCAAGGTGGCCATCTCACCGACAGCGACCCCAAGCTCTTTGGCAAAACTCTCGCCGATAAGGATTTCTCCAGGCAATTGGGGCAGCCGGCCCTTGACCAGTGACGGTTCCAGCTCAAACCGCTCCTTTTCACCGGAGTCGGGGTTGAATAAATCCAGCGCAATACCCATCACCGGTCCCTGAGAACGGGTTTCACCGTGTTCATCGGGAATATCCAGCAGACCGCCGAACTTTATCCGAGGGGCCCATGCCAATCCTGGATACTCCTTTTTCAGCGTAACCATTAATTCGCTAAGGCCAAATAATGCCAGATCGTTGGGCATTTGGCTGGCTATTTCGGCATAGGCCCGACTCATAATCTTCACATGGCCGGTCTCAAACACCGACATCTTCTCGTAAACGTCCCCCATCATACCGATGAGGAATCCGTAAAACGCCGTGGTAAGCAGAACACCAATAAAAACAACTAAGACAGGGAAAAGGCTTCGATGACGATCCCTTAGCAGGCCTTTGATTAAAAAACGGATCATGATTAAATCTCTGAGCCCTACTTCCGCAACGCCGCTTTGGTGAGTAAATGGTCGGGTATCTCAACATCAAAATCGATCGATTCTACGATATACTCGGTTCCCTTTCCCCTGGAGAGCTGGTCTTTAAAGACCATCCTTTTAGGGTACCACCGATCCTCGATCTGAAAGACATCGGTCATGACATATGTTTTCAGTAACTTTCCCCTTTTGGCGTATCGTTCTTCCTTAAGGGGTAGCCAGCGTTTGGAATCGACCCAGACCCGTCGGGTATAGTAGGCCACATCTTTGCTTTTAGCTGTCATCTTCACCACGTAACAGTGGCGCCCGTCAAACTCCTCCTCACTCTCCATAATCGCATCATAGTCTTCCACGAGTCTGTCGTTTTCCATCATATCTTCATAAGAAAGATCCGATCCCATGACGGACTGCCGGAGCAGATGGCCTGAGATGGTGATAATGCGGTCGTTGGGTTCCGGGGTGTAGTTCCACAGCTTATCACCGAGCTTGAGCATTTTTTTCCCCTTTTCCCGGGGGGGTGATAGGTATTCGACAAACGCATTATCCCGGCCCTTTGCCCATGATTTGGAGGTAATGGTCCGGTCGCTCCTACGACCGTGGATAATCATTTTGGTTACACTGATCGCCTGATCGAAGGCCATGTTCCGGTCGATTCGTTCGAGTATTTCCTTACCATCCGGTGCTTGAGCAAAAACAGGCGGAAAAAGCCCGAGAACGAAGAGAGAAAAAAAGATAATAATATTTTTCATGTTTCCAGCTCCTTAAACAAAGTAGAGGTTTGACGCTTAAAAATGCCCATACCGGAGATCATCGTACCAATGACGGTAGAACACAGGCCGGGGATAAAACCGACGTAAAGACCTTCCGGTGTCACTCTTGCTCGCATAACATCGGCGATGGCGATATTGAGCTGCGCCCCTCCTCCCGGAAAGAGTCGGGAAAAATTGATGCCCACTTCCTGGACATAATAACATACTCCCAATCCAATTGCAGTGCCGATAATTGAAGCACCAATACCAATGGATACGGACTCGTAGATCAGCGAGCGATATACGTGTCCGTTGCCTTCACCCAGCGCCAGCCGCACTCCCATTTCACCATATCGGCGCAATCCGGACATCAATCCGCTGTTCCACAGCACAATGGACATGACAAACAAGAAAAAGAAGGCGATGATAAACATTTCGATCTTGAGAAAATCCATGAGTTCTCCCATACCCTGCTGATCCCGAAAGGTAATCATCTGTGGTGCATATTCATCGTTTGTGTTTTGCAAAGATCGGTTGAAATCTTCCGTGATTCGATCGGCAGTGGGTCTGTCCCAAATCATATTGGGGAAAAAACCCAGAATCTCCCCCGCTCCATCTTCCATATCCAGAACATATTGAATGTCGGAGATATCCGCCAACATGAGTCTGCGATCCATCATACCCACGCCGAATCTCATGGTACCGACAATGGTAAAGTTTTCTATCGCCATGCTACCCCTAGACGTTACGCTGATTAATGTGGCCATCTCATTGATAGTGACTCCAAGATCTTTGGCGAACCTCTCACTGATAACGATTTCTCCTGGTGATTGGGGTAGCCGGCCCCTTGTCAGTGATGGCTCCAGATCCAGCCGTTCCCTTTCACCGGAATCGGGATTGAATAAATCGAGCGCAATGCCCATTACCGGCCCCTGAGAGCGGGTTTCACCGTGCTCATCGGGGATATCCAACAGGCCCCCGAATTTTATCCGCTGGGCCCAGTTTACCCCGGGGTAGTCCTTTGTGAGCCTGTTGAGTAATTCACCGGCACCGGAAATGGCCAGATCATTGGGCATCTGGTTGGCTATCTCGGCATATGCCCGGCTCATGATCTTTACATGTCCGGTTTCAAACACCGACATCTTTACAAAAGCGTCACCCAACACTCCCATAAGGAACCCGTGAAACACCGTTGTAAGG
>CAZYTI010000439.1:0-4644 GCA_964650065.1 uncultured bacterium | reverse complement strand
CATACGGACTGGATAAAAAGAAAAACGAGAAAATTGCTGTCTATGATTTGGGCGGCGGTACTTTTGATATTTCTATTCTGGAATTGGGTGACGGTGTCTTTGAAGTGAAATCGACCAATGGGGATACCCATCTGGGCGGAGATGATTTTGACCAAAGAATTATAAATTGGCTGGTCGATGAATTCAAGAAGGCTGAGGGCGTGGACCTTTCAAAGGATCCTATGGCCTTGCAGAGATTAAAGGAAGCCTCAGAAAAAGCAAAAATAGAACTCTCCTCCACAACCCAAACGGAAATCAATTTGCCGTTTATCACGGCCACCGATACGGGACCCAAACATCTCAATGTGAATCTAACACGGGCTAAATTTGAACAGCTCTGTGACGATCTTTTCGCGCGCACAATAGAGCCTTGCCATATCGCTCTCAAAGATGCAGGCTTGACGCCGGCCGAAATCAATGAAGTCATTCTCGTTGGTGGAATGATCCGCGTTCCGAAAGTTCAGGAAATTGTGAAAGAGGTTTTTGGAAGGGATCCGCATAAGGGTGTCAATCCCGATGAGGTCGTTGCTATTGGCGCGGCCATTCAGGGTGGGGTCCTGGGTGGCGAAGTAAAAGATGTACTGCTCCTGGACGTGACACCGTTATCATTGGGTATCGAGACATTGGGTCGGGTGTTCACCAAACTCATCGAGAAAAATACCACCATCCCGACACGTAAGAGTGAAATATTTTCTACCGCCGCAGAAAGTCAGACTACAGTTGAAATTCACGTCCTTCAGGGTGAACGCGGGATGGCCCTGGACAACAAAACCATTGGACGGTTCCATTTAGACGGGATACCTCCGGCACCAAGAGGGATTCCCCAGATCGAGGTGACTTTTGACCTTGATGCCAATGGCATCTTAAATGTTTCTGCCAAGGATAAAGCCACAGGAAAGGAGCAGTCTATCCGTATCGAGGCGTCCAGCGGGCTTACCAAAGAAGAGATCGAAAAGATGGTGAACGATGCCAAATCCCATGCTGCAGAAGATAAAAAGAACCGAGAGGAAGTGGATACCAAAAATTCTGCAGATCAACTCGTTTATCAGACCGAGAAGAATATCAAGGAGTACGGGGATAAGCTGGATGGCGAAACCAAAGGGAAGCTGGAAGCTGCCGTGGGTCGCGTAAAAGAGGCGGCAAAAGGCTCTAACTTAGAAGAAATCAAATCGGCCACCGACGCTTTAAACCAGGTCTGGCAGGATGCAGCATCACAGATGTATGCGCAGACGGCAGATGCTCAAGCCGGCCAGCAGACTCAGGAAGCCCAACCGGAACCTGATGACAAAGGAAAAGACGAGAAAGTCGAAGATGCCGATTTTGAAGTCGTTGATGATGAAAAATGATAACACCTGAGAAATTGACCATAAAAGCGCAGGAAGCCCTGCAACGGGCTCAGAGCATCGCTTCAGAAATGGGTCACCAACAATTGGAACCAGCCCATCTTCTCTATGCCCTTTTGGAAGATAAAGATGGGCTGGTGATTTCAATTGTTAAAAAACTTGGAATTACACTAGAAGATATCCGGAAGCCAATTGAAAGAGAATTTGACCGATTGCCCAAAGTCAGTGGAGCTTTGGGACAGATATACTTATCCCAGGACCTAAACAGCGTACTTGAAAGAAGCTTAAATGAGTCGGAAAAACTCAAAGATGAATATATCAGTGTCGAGCATTTATTAATAGCTCTTTCTGAAGTCGTTACCTCTGTAGCGCGGATTCTACATGAACACACGATAACTCCGGAGAATATTTTAAAAATTCTTCAGGAGATTCGTGGGGGACAGAGGATCACGGATCAGAGTCCGGAAGGAAAATACCAGGCATTGAAAAAATATGGACGTGACCTGAATGATCTGGCACGTCAGGAAAAACTGGACCCGGTGATTGGACGAGATGAAGAAATTCGGCGCGTGCTTCAAGTACTATGCAGAAGGACGAAAAACAATCCTGTGCTCATTGGAGAACCTGGCGTTGGTAAAACAGCCATTGCAGAGGGATTGGCCCATCGAATCGTATCCGGTGATGTGCCCGAAAATTTGAAAACCAAGCGTATCGTCGCTTTAGATATGGGTGCATTGATTGCAGGGGCCAAGTTTCGTGGAGAATTCGAAGATAGACTCAAGGCCGTATTAAGGGAAATTCATGAAGCAAATGGGCAAATCATACTCTTCATCGATGAAATGCACACCCTTGTGGGAGCGGGTTCTGCGGAGGGAGCTGTAGATGCATCCAATATGTTGAAACCGGCTCTGGCCAGAGGGGAGCTTCGTTGTATTGGAGCAACAACGCTTGATGAGTATCGAAAACACATTGAGAAGGATGCAGCTCTGGAACGTCGGTTTCAACCAGTCCAAATAGGAGAACCCACGGTACCTGATACGATTTCAATACTGAGAGGACTGAAGGAGAGGTACGAAGTTCATCATGGTGTGAGAATCAAAGACAGCGCATTGGTAGCTGCAGCAATGCTTTCACACAGATATATCAGTGATCGATTCCTTCCCGATAAAGCCATTGATCTGGTCGATGAGGCGGCCTCAAAACTACGTATTGAGATCGATTCCATGCCTGAAGAATTGGACGAAGTCGAACGCAGGATAAAACAATTGGAAATCGAAAAGGAAGCCGTAAGAAAAGAAAAGGATGAGGCTTCCAAAGAAAGATTGAAGAAAATTCATGAGGAACTGGCGAATTTAAAAGAACAGGCCCAAGAACTTCGTGCCCACTGGCAAATGGAAAAAGAGAAAATCAATACAATTCGCAATTTGAAGGAACAATTAGAAATTGTAAAGACAGAAACAGTCAAAGCAGAAAGGGATGGCGACCTTTCCAGAGCTGCAGAGTTGAAGTATGGCCGTTTGCCGGAGTTGGGAAAAAAGATGGAAGAGGCCAATAAACAACTTATCCAGCACCAGAGAGACCGAAAAATGCTGAAGGAAGAAGTTGATGAAGAAGATATTGCAGAAGTTGTGGCTAAATGGACGGGTATTCCTGTTGCGAGGATGATCGAGAGTGAACGGGAGAAACTCATCCATATGGAGGAACGAATTAAGCTGAGGGTGGTGGGTCAGGATGAAGCCGTTCAAGCTGTGGCCGATGCGATTCGTCGAGCCAGGGCCGGCCTCCAAGAGGAAAATCATCCCATTGGATCCTTCATATTCTTGGGTACAACAGGTGTGGGAAAAACTGAGCTGGCCAGGGCCTTGGCGGAGTTCCTCTTCGATGACGAACATGCCATGGTCCGGATCGATATGTCCGAATACTTGGAGAGGCATTCGGTTTCGAGGCTCATTGGGGCACCCCCGGGATATGTGGGGTATGAAGAAGGTGGACAGCTCACAGAGGCGGTACGGCGGAGACCCTATTCTGTTGTACTTCTCGATGAGATAGAGAAGGCCCATCCTGAAGTGTTCAATGTGCTTTTGCAAGTTCTGGATGAAGGACGACTGACTGATAATCAGGGAAGAACGGTCAACTTTAAAAATACCATAATTATTATGACATCGAATCTTGGAGCCCCTTTTATAATGGAAAAATCCAAGAGTATCGATGATCACAACAAGGAAGCTGTATATACCGACATAAAGATTGAGATGGAGCGCATGCTCAAGCAGACCCTTCGACCTGAATTTTTAAATCGTATCGATGAGATCATTGTATTCCATCCTCTAAGCCTGGACGAAATCCGGCAGATTGTAGAACTTCAGTTCAAGCATATTCAGAAAAAACTGAATAATCAGGGAATTGAACTTTTTCTCTCCGATGATGCCCGTATGCATTTGGCAAAAGAGGGTTACGATCCAGCTTTTGGTGCGCGGCCCCTGAAAAGGACGATTCAGCGTTTGGTGACCAATCCTCTGGCAAATTTTATCCTTTCGGGTCAATATAAAAAGGGGGATCGGGTGGATGTTCATGTAAAGGAAAATTCTCTTGATTTTTCCTTGAAAAGTTAGTAAATTCAAATCTTAAGTTAGTTCTTCAATGGAGGCGGATCGAATGAAGAAAATCCTCATTATTCATTTATTTATGAGTGTTATCGCGGTGATGGTGTTGGTGAGCTGCAGCAGGTTGCCGGATGAGGGACTCATTGAAAAAGGAAAACGGTTAGAGGAAGAAGAAAAGTTTTCTGCGGCGATTAAGAGTTATGAGAAACTGGTGAAGCTCTACCCAAACAGTGCTTATGCACCGGAAGCGTTATATCGGGCAGGATTGGTGTATACCAATGGACTTCAAGATTTTAACACAGCCATATCCACGCTTGAAAGAGTCGTCGATGAGTATCCTGAGAGTAAAGCTGCTGCCCAATGCCAGTTTATGATCGGCTTCGTTTATGCAAATAATGCGGCGGACACGACAAAGGCAAGAGTCGCCTACACGACATTTGTACGAAATTACCCCGATCATGAGTTGGTGCCTTCGGTTGAATGGGAATTGAAATATTTAGGCAAGGATATCAATGAAATTCCTGAATTAAAGGTCCTGGACCAGGATACCAAGTCGGAGGCCGATGAAAAAAAATAAAATGCGATGCCCATTATATGATGAAAAAAATAGACCGAAGCTACCCAACTTTTGTATTTCTTTTGGCTTCGGTTTCATTTTT
>CAZYTI010000438.1:0-4661 GCA_964650065.1 uncultured bacterium | reverse complement strand
CCAGGGTTAGAATCGTCACAGGAAGCCCGTCCATGGCCTTGAAAATACCCATGAAGTCTTTCCTCTGGAAAGGCAACAATTTTTTCAAGGCCTTCTTCCTGCCGGCTTCGTCATCGGCCAGGATCATCTCCCGCATGGCTGAGATCCTGTCCGGTCCGAAGAACATGTGCTCGGTACGGGTGAGACCGATTCCCTCGGCCCCGAAATCCCTGGCCTGTTTGGAATCTTTGGGATTGTCTGCATTCGTACGGATGCCGAGCCGACGGTGCTTATCAGCCATTTTCATGAGGATCTTGTAGTATTTGTTCTTTTCCGGATCTGCCGGAAGAAGACCGATCTTCCCTATATATACGGCACCAACGGTTCCATTGAGGGAAATATAATCTCCTTCTTTCAGAGTTTTACTGTCCACAGAGAGCGTTTTTTTCTGCATATTGATATTGAGAGCACCGCAGCCCACAATACAACATTTCCCCCAACCCCTCGCCACCAGAGCGGCATGGCTGGTCATTCCTCCCTTGGCCGTGAGAATGGCCTTGGCAACGCGCATGCCATGGACATCTTCAGGGCTGGTTTCGTCTCGGACGAGCACCACGGTTTTGCCTTGCTTTGCCCATTTTTCGGCATCATCAGCAGTAAAAACGATCTGACCGACACCACCTCCGGGCCCTGCCGGGAGTCCCTTTGCCAATATTTTAGCTCTCTTCTCACTTCGGGGATCGAGCATGGGATGGAGGAGCTCATCCAATTGATCCGGATGCACACGCATTAAAGCGACCTTCTCACTGATGAGGTCCTCTTTACACATTTCGACGGCCATTCGAACAGCTGCAACGCCTGTTCTTTTTCCGACGCGTGTCTGTAGCATATACAGATCACCGTCTTGTATAGTGAATTCCAGATCCTGCATATCTTTGTAATGTTTTTCAAGTTTTTTCTCTATTTTTTCCAATTGTTTATACTGTTTGGGCATGAGCTTTTCGAGTGAAGCCATTCGTCTGGATGTCTCGGTCTTGGACACTTCATTGATGGCCTGGGGGGTACGGATTCCCGCCACAACATCCTCACCCTGGGCGTTTACAAGAAATTCACCATAGAATCTATTCTCTCCAGTGGCTGGATCACGGGTGAAAGCGACTCCCGTGGCAGAGCCTTCTCCCATGTTCCCGAAGACCATGGTCTGGACATTGACGGCCGTTCCCCAATCATCGGGGATACCTTCGATCCTTCGATATGCCACTGCGCGTTTACCATTCCATGATAAAAAGACAGCCGAAATAGCACCCCAGAGCTGTTTTACGGGATCATCGGGAAAGGTTTTCTTGAGCATTTGCTTTATCTTATTCTTGTAGATTTTTACCAGTTTTTTCAGGTCTTCGGCATCCAGGTCCGCATCGTTCTCAACGCCTTTGGTTTTTTTCATCTTTTCCAACTCTTTTTCCAGCAGGGAACGAATGCCCATGCCTTCTTTGGGTCGGATTCCTGACGATTTTTCCATGACCACGTCAGAATACATGGTAATCAGACGCCGATAGGCGTCGTAGACGAAGCGTTCGTTTCCACTCTTGGCGATGAGGCCGGGAATGGTTTTTTCTGTCAGTCCAAGATTCAAAACCGTTTCCATCATGCCGGGCATGGATACCCGGGCACCCGAACGCACGGAGAAAAGAAGAGGATTTTTGGTGTCCCCATACCCAAGTTTCATGAGCTTTTCGACTTTTTGGATAGCCTTTTTAACGTCCGCCTCTAAATCCTTGGGATATTTTCCGTTTTTCTTCATGTAGTGGGTGCAGACCGCGGTAGTAATCGTAAATCCTGGGGGAACAGAAATGCCCAGCTTGGACATCTCGGCCAAGTTTGCCCCTTTCCCCCCTAATGTTTCTTTCATTGCTGCACTGCCTTCGGCTTTTCCTCCACCGAAAGAATAAACGTATTGCTTTGCCATAAAATGACCTCCTAAAAGGTGATTGATTATTATTCAACTAATTTTCAAGAATGGTATTATACATTTCTCTATCTTTGAGAATCGATAAAGCTTTTTGAACGACAGGATCATCTTTTATACCGATTTCGACACCTCTATGAACACCAAAAAATTTAGATGCCAACTCCAGTCTCAATAAGTTTTGGATGTCCTTTTTGCTACTTTGGAACATGTTCTTTTTTAAATGATCCAATGATTTTTCTAAACGATTGATATCTTGAAGAATATCAGAACCATAGCCAGCTTTCAGGGATTCTGTTTTCAGTGCGGCCAATTGTGTTTCTATGGGATGTTGGTACTGGAAGGATTTTTCTTCAAGATAATTTTTAAATTCTTCAACAAGTTTATCATCTACCCGAAAATCGGAATCGAGGGCTTCGTGGGTATTGGCAAAATGAACGGCGAAGTTGAAGAAGAGAGATCTTCGCCGAATGTCCCAAACAATATCATTGATCCTGGGTAGTGTGATAGTGACATCTGGAGCGATTCCTCCCCCCCCCTTAACCTCTCGACCCTGGCTCGTTTGATAGGTCAAGGTCTGGGTGCTGGTCAACGAGTCGCTCCACGGGGAATAATTTCGTTTTTGAATACAGCGACCACTCGGTGTATAATACTTGGCTGTTGTGATTTTAAGCACTGCCGTTGGGGAGAGGGGAATCACCGACTGGACGAGTCCCTTTCCAAAGGTTGTATCCCCAATCACAAGACCTCTATCTTGGTCCTGGATGGCACCCGCAACAATTTCCGAAGCAGAGGCACTGAATCTATTGACCAGAATCACCATTGGACCCTCGCCAAATTGGGGAATGGTTGCTGATTTTTCTTCCCGGATCGACGATTTAGTGCGTCCCCGTGTAGACACGATGACTTCGTCTTTTGGCAGGAATAAATCGGAGACCTCGACCGCTGCTTCCAACATGCCTCCAGGATTGGAGCGGAGGTCCAAGATGAGTTGCCGGAGCCCCTGAGCTTTGAAGTTTCGAATGGCCTTGGCGATTTCAGGACCGGCGTTTTTTGAAAAACGGGTGAGTCGGATATAACCGATGCCATCATCGATCATGCCGGCATATCGGACGTCTTCGACTTTAATCTGCTCACGAATGAGTGTAAACTCCAGCAATTTAGGCTCCCCATCCCTGCGAATCGTGATTGTCACCTCTGTCCCGACAGGACCACGGATCTGTTGGGCCGTTTCATCCAGACCGAGATCCTTGGTCAGTTCACCGTCCACCTTGATGATGACATCTCCTTCTCGGACGCCTGCACGGGCCGCCGGTGTTCCAAGAAATGGAGGATCGACAACGGTGACCATATTATTAAAGTTGTTGAGCGGCATGCCCACGCCACCATATTTGCCCTGTGTGAGGATCTGTAACTGGTGTCGATCTTCTCTTTCAACATAGATCGAATAAGGATCCAACGTGTTGAGCATGCCATCGATACCGGCTTTTAAGAATTTCTCGGCATCGATTTTATCCACATAATGTTTGGAGACCTCCTTATAGATTTCTCCCAGTAAAGTCAGTTTCTCGCCAACTTTTGAATAAGGATCATCGCTTATGACACCGTTGGTCCAAAAGAACACAACGACCAGTAAAAAACAGACGAACAGCATGCTTAGATATGATTGTTTAAACTTTTTCATGAGTGCACCCCATGTTGCGATTGATTACATTCCTTAAGTGGGTTTTCCTGCTTTTAACATTGACTTTTCAATAATTATGTATAGTGTCTTTATAGATCTCTTGTTCCAAAAATTTAATACTAAGAGAGGAGTTCCTCATATTTGAATCAGCTTCCACTTACCACCCCGGAAGCGGAAATAGTTCACATTGCTTTTGAGTATTTCATCGATCATTTGAACAATCCAGATCCCAAGAAGGCCGAAATGAAAAATAAATGTACCGATCCAATTTGCACCGACTTCCAGAAAGAGGACGGCAAATATATTGACCCACATGATCCACTGAATATCACCGGCTCCTCGTAGACTGCCCGTGATTACAGTGTTCAGAGATTTGGGAACCTGGACCAGAGCGAAGACGATGAAGACAAGACGAAAGCCAAAGTTGTGTATAATGGCGTCTTCTCTTCGGATAAAGAGATGTAGGAGTCGGTTGGAGAAAACAATCATGAGGATTAAAATTAGAAAACCGAAGATAAAAATAATTCGCTGGGAAATTTTGCCCGAATTTTCTGCATCGCTGTGCTCGTTTGCCCCCAGGTTTTTACCCACATGGGTCATGGCCGCCAAACCAAAGCCGAGATAGAACATGGAAAGAACACCCTGTATCCGGAGAAACACTTGATGAATGGCGAGAGCCGAAATTCCCATCACTGCCACATACCCGGTCACGATCAATTGTCCCGCCGACCAGACCAACTGTTCGACCGTGGTCGGGAGTCCCAATTTAAACAGTTGCTTGAAACTCTCCCATTTGGGAGTCGTCAATTCTTTGAAAGAAAGAAAAAGTGTTGAGCTTCGTCTTCTCAGATAGATGATGGTCATCAAGAAACCCAGGGTATGAGCAATGCCCATTGCGAGGGCGGCGCCTCGGACTTCCATCCTTGGAAATCCCAAGTAACCGTATATGAGATTTGGAGTCAGGACGGCATTGGTCACGTTCATGGTCACATTGATAATCATTGATAGATGGGTATCACCGGCACCACGAAT
>CAZYTI010000437.1:0-4667 GCA_964650065.1 uncultured bacterium | reverse complement strand
ATGAAGGCGTCCTCATTATTGCCGGTTCCAAGAACAATGTCGTAGGTGGACAAAATAAATTTCAAAGGAATGTTATATCAGGAAATCTCAATGATGGTATCCACATCGACCAGGCAGACAGCAATGTGGTCATTGGAAATTTTCTGGGGGTTGACCGTACCGGGACTGTCATGCTTGGCAACGGCAGTGGGGGTCTTGGGGACGGTGTCGACATTCGAAATGGTTCTCAGGGAAATCGTGTAGGAGGACAGGACCCTGGGGATAAAAATGTGTTATCGGGCAATGGAAGCGTTGGCGTCAGGATTCACCATTCGGGAACAAGAGGCAATATCGTCCAGGGCAATTTTATCGGCACAGACAGCAGTGGCATCTCTCCCCTTCCCAATGAATGGTATGGCGTTTTCATCCAGGAAGGTGCTCATGGAAACCTTATTGGAGGCGTGTCTGAAAACGAAGCCAATGTCATTT
This sequence comes from uncultured bacterium, assembly GCA_964650065.1. Lineage (GTDB taxonomy): Bacteria > Zhuqueibacterota > QNDG01 > QNDG01 > DSAB01 > CAZYTI01. Next base: position 4,199 of record CAZYTI010000437.1, on the reverse strand, counting down.
CCGGTAACGGAGTCGATGGCATCGCGATTTCAGGAGCCGGATCTGATACCAACCAGGTTCTTGGTAATTACATTGGTACCGATGTGACCGGCCGGTTATCTTTGGGGAACCAGGAAAATGGTATCTTACTCGTTAATTCAGTCAGACATAACTTCATTGGTCCAGGTAATATCATTAGTGGAAATTTCTTATCCGGCATTCTACTGCAGGGTGCATGCGTGGATTCCAATCAGGTCTTTGGCAACTGGATTGGATTGGATGTCACCGGACAGGACACCATTGCAAATCGGGAACATGGTATCTTCATAAAAAATAATGCGAAATACAATCTGATTGGTGGATCAGACCTGGGTTACACGAATGTGGTATCCGGAAATAACGAAAGTGGTATTGTTATTGAGGGTGATTCCACCGGTCATAACCACATTCAAAATAATTTTATCGGAACGGACGATCAGGGTGTAACGAGCTTTGGGAATGGATCTTCGGGATTGATACTCAGCGGTTTTAACAACACGGTCCAGGAAAATCTGATTTCCGGAAATCAGGAGAACGGATTGCTGATTAATGGCAATGCAAATCATAATATAATACAGAATAACAAGATTGGTACTCAATTGGATGGATGGCAATCGCTCCCCAATATGATGTCCGGCATTCGCACAATTGAAAATGCTTTTGCCAATACCATCGGTCCTGCCAATCAAATATGGGGAAATAAGGGATACGGTATTGAACTCATCGGTGAAAATGTTCATTCCATTACTGTGACTCGGAATTCAATCGCTACGAATGATAGCGGAGGCATCCGGCTGTACCAGGGCGCCAATAATGAAATTGATGCGCCGACGATTACCAGCACAATTCCAATACAAGGTACGGCTATTCCGGGCTCAAAGATCGAAATATTTTCTGATCCGTCTGGTCAGGGAAGTATCTATCAAGGTATTGTGACGGCCGATAGTACCGGCAATTGGATCTGGGATTATACGGCCGCCGGCCCCAATGTGACTGCGACTGCAACCGATTCTCTCGGAAATACATCGGAATTCTCCAATAGCCTTACTGTTTCAGTCGATTCGAAACACATTGAGGCTTTACCGATGTCTTGTTATATATTCCAGAATCACCCGAATCCTTTCAATTCACAAACAACAATAGGCTTTGGTGTGAAAAAACAAGGCAGGATCGCTCTGACTGTCTATAACCTTTTGGGACAAAAAATAATCACGCTGATCGATAACGAAATCTACTCAGCTGGACGATACAAAGTACATTTTAATGCATCGAATGTTCCATCCGGATTATATATTTATCAAATTGAAATGGATGATTTTAATGCCATCAGAAAGATGGTGATTTTGGAATAGCTCAATCAGGAAAGGATTGGACTATTTCAATATGATTAGATTGTGCGGTTTTGTTGGTGTGATTTTATTGATGTAAATTTCTGCCCCGGATATAATTTTTTCTCCCAGATTACCATTTTCATCTTTGAGGGCATTACGAGGCATTTCTAAACGTCCCTTACCTTCTGCAACGGTACCATCGATGACCAAATATCCCTTAAACGAGTCTGTGGGAACAATCCCATTCAATTCGATGAATGTGATCGAACTGTCACTTTCGATTAATTTCAAATGGGATGGACGTTCAACAATGATTCTGTCCGTTTGTACTGTGATTTGAAATCCCTCGGGAATCATATTTGAAATTAAAGTTGCAGTCGGAGTTTCTGCTAAAGATTGCACAAAGATATCCTCGGAATATAAGCAGGTCACAGTCCGTTGCAGATCGTAAGAAACAGCGTTGATTCCCCAGGTACCGTGTTCGGCATCTGTCGATATTTTTAGTCTGACCTTGATCCGACCCTCTCCACCGTTAAGATCGTAGTTGTTACCCTCGGCATCAACGTAAATCCCTCTTTGATGTGTGATCTCGGTCCAGCCTGAGGAACCTTCCGTCTGTTTTACCCAAAGGGTCGTATCCGTTATGGATAAACTGATAATATAGTTTTTGGATGAAAAATAGTCACCGCCTCTATTCATGGCATTGCCTTCCGTATATGACGGTGCAGATAACCATACATCAATGAATGCGAGGCTCGACCATGCAGTGATATCATTTGATTGAAGAATCAAATCATACCACTCCCCTGCTCTTAAATGAGACGAGGATTCAGGATTCGAAAAGACAATGTCTGATATATGGAAAGGGAGAATGGGATCATTTTGAAGAATGGAGGTCGTATATTCCTTTGCACCGATATCGGGTGCATTTCCCTGATACACGAGACTGAGACCATCCTCTGCTTGCCACGAAATCGGCCGATTAAGATAAAGTACATTTCCATTATAATCAATTGAATCGATTATCGCAATTTGTCCGTTGGATTGAATCCGAATGGAATCACCATCTACAATATTGTATCCATATGAAAAAAATCGGGACTTTTCAACGGCAATTTGTGTTCCACTTCCTGACGAAAGTGTCTTTGTTAGAAATAGTCCATTATCAATAGCCGGAGAATTTTCAATTAATCCGATATTGAAATTGCCATCCCCTATGGGTGAATCTGTGTCCATAATCAATCCAATACTATTGGTGACGAATGACCGGCCTTCCTTACCGGTCACTCCCGATATGGATTCCAAACGGTTTCGCAATGTTTCGAAAGTCACATTCTCCCAAAGCCAATTGGCCTCAAAGTCTACCATGGCGACGTCTTCCGTGCTGTAGTAGAGATTTCCATCGAATTCTGTTTGGCTCAAATCAGCCGTGGTGCGAATGGCGATTTCACCTTGATGATTTCCGGCGATGATGTTATTTTTGACGACACATCCGTTAAAATTCTCTACAAAAGGTTCCACCATCAATATACCCACCAGGCCCGGCATTCTTCGACAATTATCACTGGGGGCACTTTCAATAGCACTTTGCGAGTAATCTGCGCCCAAATAACAGCGATTGTTACCGATAATCGTATTATGAATGACAATCCAGTCATGATTATGTATTGAAATGCCTCCTAAATTATCATAAATAAAATTCTTACGTATCAGGATACTATGCGCCTGACAATTGCCGATATCTCCTTTTGTGATTCCCCCCATCCCCCCACCAAGATTGCCGGCACCATAATTATCGCCCCTGTTTCCGTAGAGGATATTGCCTTCGATGACCACTTCTGCAGCACCTTTTAGATCGATGGCATTTTCGGCATTGTGGGAAATGACGTTGTTACGTATAATAACTCCCCTGAAAGTTCCATTGTCATATTGGGAGTAATCCGGTTCGAACTGAATGCCATCCTCAATTCTACTTCGCGTTAATATATTTTCCTCAATCAGCATTGCCTGATTTTTTCCATAGCTCGTCTGAATGTCGATCGAACTCCCGTAGCAATTTTCAATGGTGTTCTTTCTGATGCGAATGTATTTGGGACTACCCGTGGTAATAATTCCAAGAGACCAGTCTCCATTGATCGTATTTCCCTCGATGAGACAATGTTGCGCACCGGATATGAGGATACCGTGGGTTCTTGGCGGTGTTCGATTCTCTGAGTAAATGTGGCAATCTATAATCTGGATATGATGGGTTGCCGTCCCAAAAACCGCCACTCCGTAACTGACATCCACGGGATAAATATTCAAACCCTGAATGATGATGTGGCTGGCACTGCCCCAGCTTTTCACTGAGCCTGGATAACCAAGGGCAACGACGGCTTCACTCCCTCCATTTCCAAAGCCCCTGATTATGACCTCTTCTCCCTGGAAATTTCTATACACGATTGGAGAACCGGTGGCTCCTGAACGAACCGGATTAATATCTTCCAAATAAGTACCGCGACGTATATAAACGGTATCTCCGGATTGAAGGTCCTGATTGGCCTTGGCTATCGTCCTCCACGGATTGTCAATCGAACCAGGGCCTGTATTGTCTCCATCGGGCGAAACATAATATTCGGTGGCAAAAGAGATTGATGAGAATAAGAGGATACTGAAAATTCCTATTCTGACTATTTTTTGTTGATAAGACATTTTTCAAATCACCTGTTTATTTTGTTTTTATCATTCGCTTCGTTGAAATATAATCAGACGTCTATAATTTATATAAATAATGGCCACTATTCACTTTCATCCCTAATAAATCTTTACCATCCCACTGGATAACATGGAGTCCAGGAGAAAATCGACGAT
>CAZYTI010000436.1:0-4670 GCA_964650065.1 uncultured bacterium | reverse complement strand
TAAGATCGACAGAAAGGGAAAAATTTCTCATAAATTTGTCCCTTTCTGTCGATCTTAATTTTAAATCAGGTTATGTGGATGTTTACGAAAATACTGCATTTAAGTTACATTCCATCCTCAATTAATGCTGTTCATCCCATCCAAAAAACAGTTCATCGGAAAACGTATGATCAGTGAATAATTACCTTTTATATTAAACTGATCTTTTAGTAAATTAATGAACAACAGGAGGAGAAAATAATGACATCCAAGAGAACAATTCTTCAAAAGCCGTTCATCTCATTCTGCTTCCCCCTACTCATATTATTATTTACCTGGAATCTCCAGGCTCAGACGAAATCAGCTGCCGAATTCATCCAGGAAGCCCAAGCGGCAACTGAATTAGCCAAAGCCGCAGACCTTATGAAAGAAGCTGCCGCCCAGTATCCCAATGATATTCTCGTCCTCGCCTATCATGGTATGTACACAGGCATGCTGGCCGGGGAGTATCAGGACCAGGATTTTATGGAATCAGGCAGATTGGTCACGGAGGCTTTTCAAATCCTGGACAAAGCAGTATCCATGGATTCTACCCATGTTCAGGCACGACTTTTCAGGGGGACACTGAGAGTCAATGTTCCGGAATCCATGAAAGCGGAAGCCCTCTATTGGTTGGGTTTGGCTCACCAGAGGAAAGCCAAGACCCTTTGGAATCGTATTGCCAATACACAATAAAGGTGGAAGTCCATTACTGGCCCAGCATGAAATATCAGCTCGCTAAAGCCGAAATCCATATCGGCAAAAAGGACAACAGAGTCATCCTTGAAGAGGGGATTTACATCCCTTACATGGAAATCCGTTATGTCTCACATTAAAGAACACCATTGAAAGAAAGTGAAGGATAATATTTTGTATTTCGGTTCATTTGAATTGCACGATATCATGTTCGCTTTCTGAAATTGTCAATTTTATTGCTATTTTCTCTCATAAAGCAACTTCATAATGGTATACGAAATATTATCGAAAAATTTTCATATTTCTCATATTCTGACGGAGGCAAAATAAATGACTATCAAGAAACCTTGCAGGGCCATTTTCCTTTTCATCTTCCTCAGCAAGATCCTGCTTGCTCAAACACCAGGTGCCTACCTGGGCGAACTCACATGGCCCGAAGCTGAGCAAAGACTCAAAGTGGCACCTCTCGTGATATTGCCTTTTGCCGGAGGAGCCAAAGAACACGGCCCCCACCTGCCCATGAACGCGGATCGGAAGGTGATGGAATACCTTTGCCGGAAGGCCGTTGATGCTCTGCCCGTGATCGTCGCTCCACCCATTCTGCACGGATGGTTTGCTGCGTTTCGTGATTTCCCGGGAACGGAAATATCCGATCCTGCTGTCTTTCAAGATTACATATTCGGTGTGGGCCATTCGTTGATCCGTGCAGGAGCAAAACGTATCGTCCTTCTCAATATGGGCATCTCCAAAGCCAGTGGGCTCCCCATGGCCATCGCGGCCCGGGAGATCCGGGTTCAGTTCGGTATCCCCATTCTCCTGATCTCATGGGATGACCTGGAAACCGAAGAAGCTGCCCAATATCAAGAACAGACAGCTGGTGGCCACGGCGATGAGATCGAGACATCCATCAATCTCTACTTGCAATCCGAATTGGTTCACATGGACAAAACCGTCACCGATTACTGGGAGAATTATCCGGAAAAAAAATACCCCGGATACAAACCCGGATTGTTTTCCAGGGACCCGAAAGATCCTGCCTATTCAAAGACGGGCCACTTCGGCGATCCCACCCTGGCGACTGCAGAAAAGGGAAAGGCAGTGCTAGATATCATGTGCAGTAACTGGCTAAACGCACTCAAGGGATTCTCCCAAGAGCCACTTCGGTCGGAGGAGTAAACCATACTTTTGTTATTTCGAAAAATCCCGCTTCAGCGGGAGACTGAGAAATCTTATAACTGAACGTTTTTAAGATTTCTCCCCCGACGAGTAGGGGATCGAAATGACAACCTAACCGAATCTGCGACACCCGGTCATTTGAAAGAAAAACACCCAATAATCCTCCGGATGCATCAGCATATCTATTTAAAATCCGTCATTTAACCTTTCCCTTGACAACTTCAATATTATTGCTTACATTTCGACAACTAACGAAATGATAGGATGGTCAATGCGGTCACTCGTTAAAGGATTTAAAGCATTATCGGACACGAATCGCATTCGTATTCTAAAAATGCTGGAGGTACGCCCTCTGTGCGTGTGCGAAATAACTGCAGTTCTCGGTTTGGCGACATCGACGGTCTCCAAGCACCTTTCGATTCTCAGGGATGCCGGTTATATCTTTGATCAGAAGGAAAATAAATGGGTGAACTATTATTTGAACCGGACGAGTCAGGCTCAATATGTCAAAGAAATACTGCCGCTTCTTGAAAAATGGCTCCCTGACAATCACACAATCATGACGGACAGGGACAGAGTAATGGTCGTCAATCGGGAAGAGCTATGTCGTATCTAATTTTACCACATAAATCGATTCGTCCGACGGCGAAATATTATAATGAGGTTTCAAATTGAACTGGAAAGCAGAATATAAAAACTTAATGTGGATGGGAATATTATTTCTCATCGCCTTTTATCTACCTGTGGGCAAACCGCGTTTCGATCAGGCCATTCAGGAATCCTTGTTATTGGCAAAATGGTATGCCAGGGAGCATGTCCTTCTCTGCCTCGTGCCGGCATTTTTTATTGCGGGTGTTATCGCTGTATTCATAAGCCAGGCATCGGTCTTAAAATATTTCGGTGCACAAGCCAAAAAATGGTTGGCCTATGCGGTTGCTTCTGTCTCAGGGGCCATTCTCGCAGTGTGTTCCTGTACTATTCTCCCCTTGTTTTCCAGTATCTATAAACGCGGTGCCGGATTGGGACCCGCCATCACATTCCTCTATTCCGGACCCGCCATTAATATTCTGGCCATCATCCTCACTGCCCGTATCCTGGGTCCGGAACTGGGCATCGCCCGGGTCGTTGGAGCCGTCGTCTTTAGCGTGATCATCGGATTGATTATGTACTTCATATTCATCAGGGAGGAAAGGGAAAAGGCCGAATCCCAGCTCATCATCCCTGAACATAGTGAAACGCGTCCTCTCTGGCAAACCGCCTACCATTTTCTCGTCCTGGTGGCCATTCTCGTCTTTGCCAATTGGGGTCAACCCGACACAACCACCGGATTGTGGTATCACGTGTGGGCCAACAAATGGTGGATTACATCGGTTTTCGGAATCCTCTTCGGTATTTCCCTGGTCACACTATTAAAAATTCACTGGCGGGGTGTGATTTTAACAGGGATTTCCGTACTCATTTCGGCCATCCTTTTCAGCAACAATCCTCTGATCCCCTTCTTTATCGGTGTCCTGGGAACCACGCTTCTCATCAGTCGAAAGGAAGGGGAACCCCAGGAATGGATGTCCTCAACATGGGGCTTCGCCAAGCAGATCCTGCCGCTACTGGGCATCGGCGTACTGATTGCAGGATTTCTGCTGGGATCGCCCGAAGGTGGCCAGGGTGCGATTCCCAATCGATGGATTGCGTCCCTGGTGGGCGGCAACTCCCTTCTTTCGAACTTTTTTGCCTCCATTGTGGGTGCCTTCATGTACTTCGCCACATTGACCGAAGTACCCATCCTGCAGGGACTCATCGCCAACGGCATGGGTAAGGGGCCGGCCCTGGCACTGCTCCTGGCCGGTCCGGCTCTCAGCCTGCCCAACATGCTGGTGATCCGCAGCGTAATCGGCACACGGAAGACCATTGTATTTGTAACACTTGTCGTGGTAATGGCAACCGTGACAGGAATTATTTTTGGCGCTTTATTTTAGTCTTCCCAAAAACGCATGAGGAGATGATTAACTTGTTGAAAGTAAAACCCCATCCTGATTATCCTCCTGAGGAGGGAAGATTCATAAGAGGTAATGATTCGTCTCCAGTGGCTGTGGCAATAATACTCAATAGTGATGAAGACAAAATTCATCCGGATATTCAGAACCTTGTTAGATCTGGTATTGAGAGTGGGGCTGCTTTATCCGGGACGGTACAAACGCCAAATATCGGTTTCGAGAAACTAATATGTAATATCGTGGCAAATCCCAATATACGTTACTTAATTTTAGGCGGTCCGGAATCTGAAGGGCATTTGACAGGAAAAGCATTAAAAGCTTTATTTTCCAACGGAATTGATGAGAAAAAACGAATTATTGGGGCAAAGGCTCAGCACCCTGTTCTCTATAATTTACCCACATTAATAATCGATCGATTTTTAACACAGATTTCATTAATAGATTTACAGTTTGAAGGTGATCCCACAGTCATCCGAAAAGCTGTTTGGTCTTGCTATCAGGAGAAACAGGTTGATTTTCGCACCTATTCATTGTTTGATCCGGGTGCATATCCGGAACCACCTCTTAGTGGTAAAATAACCTGGCGCGTTTCACAACCGTGGACAGAACCCGAAGATGAGGATGAACGTGCGGCGTTAAAAAAAGCGAAAATGCTCATTGAACATTTAAAATCAAAAGTCAGAAGAAATCTCGGTTAGTGAAGATACAGGGAGATTGAAAGGTCTCATGGAGGAAAAATGAATCAAAATGCAAAATCTGTTAATTGGAAAATGAGTGTTGGAATCAGTA
>CAZYTI010000435.1:0-4681 GCA_964650065.1 uncultured bacterium | reverse complement strand
GGGAGTTATTTTCCGAATATGGTGGTTCGGGAAGCCAGCCGATTCATGGAAGAATACAGCGATCACCCCTTTTTTCTTTATCTACCCTTTAACGTGCCCCATTATCCCCTGCAGGGGACGGAGCACAACCGGGAAAGATACAGAGATCTGGAATCTCCCAGGGATATGTATGCGGCCTTAGTGACGACCCTTGACGAGAAGATCGGCCAGGTCATCCGCAAGATAAACAGGTTGGGTTTGCGCGAAGATACGATTATTATGTTCCTGAGTGATCATGGACATTCGGTGGAAGTACGGGCTTTTCGGGGCGGGGGCAGCTCCGGTGATTTTCGGGGGAATAAATTTACATTGTGGGAGGGGGGGATTCGTGTTCCTTTCATCATTTCGTGGGTGGGCCATATTCCGGAAAATGAGGTCCGCGACCAGATGGCCATCAGTGTCGATGTCATGCCGACCATGGCCGCTTTTTGTCAGATAGATCTGCCCGACCGAAAAATAGATGGTAAGGATGTCGGTCCATTGATACGATCTTCATCCGTTGAATCTCCGCATTCTGTTTTGTACTGGCAGCATGGAGATCAATGGGCGGTTCGGAAAGGTCCATGGAAATTGGTCAATAACGGAAGTGCAACGCTTTACAAAGGACAAGAAATTCAAAAAGTTCAAACGTTCCTGGCAAATTTTGATCAGGACAAAACCGAAACCCAAAATTTTGCTGAACAACATCCTGAGATGGTCCAGCGTCTTACAGCGCTGCATGATGAATGGATTGAGGAGGTTGAGAAGCAATGAATGGTCAAGCCTGTTAGGATTTGAGGATGTAAGCCTTCAACCCTGTCAGGGTTAGAGTACGTCAATATTTCACCTATTGGAGCATCTATGATGAAGGACATCCGGTATAAAAAAGTAGAATTATCCGACATAAGAAGAGTACAGGACATCGTCGGTCATGTGAATGTAATCACAGACCATGAAGCGATGATCGATTATTCCCACGATGAATTCGCTCTGGATGAGATCCGACACTTTCCGGAAGTCGTTGTGAAACCAAGAAATAAGCATGAAGTATCGAGAATTCTTGAATTGTGCAATGAAGAAAAAATTCCGCTTACTCCGAGAGGGGGGGGGACGGGATTGTGCGGTGGATGTGTACCGGCCCAGGGCGGTATCGTTTTGACGCTGGAAAATATGAATCAAATTCTTGAAATCGATACACTAAATCTCCTGGCCGTGGTGGAGGGTGGATTACGCCTCAGGGATTTTTATTCGGCAGTTGAGGGAAGTGGATTGTTTTTTCCTCCCCATCCCGGGGATGAATCAGCGGCCATAGGCGGCGTCATTGCAACCAATGCGGGTGGTGCCAGGGCCGTCAAATATGGTGTCATCCGCAATTTCATTAGAGGCATCGAAGCGGTCCTGCCGACAGGCGAAGTCGTTCAGTTTGGCGGGAAATTCCTAAAGAATTCCAGTGGATATAATTTAATGCATCTCATGATCGGATCCGAAGGAACTCTGGGAATCGTTACAAAAGCCATCATCGGTTTGATGCCGCCACCCAGGACCATGTATACTCTGGTGGCTGCTTTCGGCCATCTACACGATGCCATCAGCACGGTACCGGATATCATCAAACAAAAGATTATTCCCATGGCCATTGAATTCATGGATAGAAAAACGATCACACTGAGTGGTGAGCATCTTCAAAAAACCTGGCCTTTCTCTAGGGGGGAGGCATATCTGATGATGATCATCGATGGCAGCAGCTTTGAAGAGGTGGCGGCTTTTGCAGAGAATATTAATAAAGTATGTGAAGCGAATAAGGCCATAGAGGTTCTTGTCGCCGATACCAGAACAAAACAACGGGATATACTCGATATCCGAAGCAATATCTATGAATCCATGAAAGCATATACATTGGAAATACTGGATCTCACCGTACCGAGAGCCCGGATTTCTGATTTTGTGGATGATATTCAGAGACTCGCTGACGAACATCAGACCTGGCTGCCCACCTATGGCCATGCGGCCGATGGAAATGTTCATACACATCTCATGCGATCGGTATGGAGACAAGGGGAGTGGCAAGATATTCCGAATTGGGAGGAGAAGTATACTCTGCTAAGAAAGAGACTTCACGAATTGGGACAAAAGTACGAGGGGATATGTTCTGGTGAGCATGGCATCGGTATCGTGAAGAAAGAATACTTACCTGTTTTTCTGGGTGAAACGCAAGTCGATCTCATGCAGTCAATCAAGAAAGTCTTCGATCCAAATGTGATTTTGAATCCAGGTAAGATTTTCACTATGGACCGGAATGATTGAAGCTCGGATATTTGACAGATATGATTTCTGAATTCACTTTTTACCTTGACATTTAATCTACATTTTCGTAGAATCTAAGACCTATCTTAATGCGTGTACTTCACTGATGTGCAAATGCAATTTTTATCATCATCAACTATTTATTTCATGAAAAGGAGGGAGTAATGAACATCCGACGGATTTTAATATTGCTCGTCATCGTCGCCATGGGGATTGGTTTTATTCAGGTCGAGTCATCCTTTACGCAAGACTGTAAGCCGTGTGTTGAAGATTTTGAGAAATATGCACTGGATGGTTGTACCGTCGTCCTTGTTGGAAAAAAAGCATCCGCGGATGGCTCGATCATCTCGACCCATACATGTGATTGTGGCGTTTGCGACTGGAGCTGGCGCTACGTGCCTCCGGCCGATCACGAACCCGGTTCTAAACGGAAGATCTACTGGTTTCCCCAGTTCGTGACCACACCTCCCAGTGATGGATATCACTGGGATAACATCGATCACAAATTTAATGGACTCGAAATTGATCAGGTCCCCCATACTTTTGGGTATATGCATGGCATGTTTGGATACATCAACGACAATCAGGTGGCCATTGGCGAGTCCACTATCGGTTGCCGCCGCCAGTTACGTAACAATACACCCACTGCTAAATTCGATATCACGATGCTCACCCATATGGCCATGGAACGGGCCAAAACGGTCAGGGATGCCATCCAAATCATGGGAGATTTGGCCACGAAATATGGATATGGGAATACCGACAGTGGAGAGATGCTGGCCTTACACGATACCAAAGAAATATGGATTTTCGAAGTCATGCCCGTCGGACCCCTATGGACACCCGATAGTGGAAAACCCGGTGCTGTCTGGTGCGCCCAACGGGTCCCGGATGACCATGTCAGTGTCTGTCCCAATGAGTCCCGAATAGGGGAGATCGACCTGAATGACAAAGACAATTTCATGGCGTCTGAAAATGTGATTTCTCAGGCAATCGACATGGGATTGTACGATCCGGACAGTGGAAAAGCCTTCAGCTGGAAACATGCCTATTCTCCAAGTGAGGCAAGCACTGTGAGTTCTGGTGGTTCGAGGGTCCGTATGTGGCGATTCTATGACCTGGTGGCTCCCTCTAAAAAATTCAGTCCTGAAAAACCCAATATGGATTTTCCGGTCACCATCAAACCTGATAGAAAGTTGTCGGTATCCGATGTCATCACTATTCTCAGGGACAATTGCGAAGGAACGCCCTATGATCCGGCCCGGGGACTTCAGGGGGGTCCGTTTCAGAATCCCAATCACCTTCCCTACGGTTTTCAGTTGGACGAAAAAAGATACAGTACTTCCCGGACCATCGGGATGAACCGGTCAGAATACACCACGGTCATTCAAACCCGGGATTGGCTGCCCAATCCCATCGGTGGAATCGTTTGGATCAGTTTCGGATCACAGAATACGAACTGCTTTATGCCCTTCTATCAAGGTATCACACGCATTCCCAATTCCTTTGAATTCGGTGACCACTGGGAATTTGACCGAAGATCGGCGCGATGGGCATTTGACTATGTGGATTTTCATTCTTATGTCGTTTACTCCTATGCCATACAGGATGTCAGAGCAGCCCAGATGAAATGGGAAATGTCAGCCATCGAGCGAACGTCCGACATCGATGCCAAGGCACTGAAACTCTACAAAGAATCTCCGGAAACGGCTGTCGAGTATCTCAACGAATATTGCAATAACAACGCCGATCTGGTTATCAATGCATGGTGGAAACTGGGTGACGACCTGCTGGTCAAATACAATCATCTGTGGATGTATGATGTAAAAGAACGAAAGCGAAATCCGCTTCAATATTCCGATGAATATCTTAAGGCACTCATCAAACACAACGAGTTGAAACCCGCTGAAGGCGGGAGACGATAATTATTCCCTCGAAGGAGGACCATTAAAATGAGGCAAACAAGCAGAATCTTGATGATCGGGGCCATTATCATTTGTTTTATGGGGGTGGATATTTCATTAGCACAAGACACTATCCCAAAAGCGAAACTGCCCGTTCTTACTACTTCTGCCGGTCAGAGTGCTGACGTGAACACGCTGAATGTGATTATGGAACAGGCCGGCATCGGATACGATTACTGTGATGTCCCCACCATTGAAATGATGAAAGATGGTGTTGGTCTGGGAGGCAGAGAATCGGGTGAAGGCTTTCATGTTGAAATATACACCGATTTGGACACGTATAAAGAATCGACGCCGTACCAGACCATTGTTTTTGCCATCGGTGCCAGTTTAAAAGGCATGGGTGCATCCGGATTGACTATTGAAGATGAAATTAAACGATTGGAAAGTCTCGT
>CAZYTI010000434.1:406-4695 GCA_964650065.1 uncultured bacterium | reverse complement strand
GATCCTCTGACCGATCTGGACATTAATGAGCGTGCCCAAATCTATCTCCTGGAAGCGTGTCGAAAATACAATCCCGATGCAACCATCATCTACACCAGCACCCGTCAATTCTATGGAAGGCCTCAATATCTTCCCGTCGATGAAAACCATCCATTGTGTTCCGTGGATACCAATGGCATTAATAAACTGGCAGGTGAGCAATACCATATCCTGTATCATCATGTTTATGGACTCAAAACAATCGCACTCCGTTTGACCAATACCTATGGACCGAGACAATTGATCAAGAGTCCCAGACAAGGAGTCATCGGATGGTTCATCAAACACGTGGTCTGTGATGAAACTATCGAGATCTTCGGGGACGGAAACCAAATCCGCGATTTGACATATGTGGACGACGTCGTGAACGCTCTCCTCACTGCATTAGATACACCCGCCTGTTATGGTGACATCTTCAACCTCGGTGGTGAGAAAACTTCCCTGAAAAATTTAGCTGAACTGATGATTGATACGGCCGGAAGAGGAAAATACCAACTCGTACCATTTCCCGAAGAGAGAAAAAAAATCGACATCGGTGATTTCTATAGTGATTATAACAAATTTAAAAAAGCCACGGGCTGGACCCCCCGAGTTTCTCTACACGAGGGTCTCCAACAAACCATCGCTTATTACGATGCCCACAAGGAGTGTTATCTATGAGTTCCATGAGAATCGGTTTTGGCAATTTAAGACGGAATTATATAGATATTAAGGAAGCGATCGATGGTGCCGTGTCTCGGGTGCTCGACAGCGGCTGGTATTTGTTAGGGAAAGAGCTCCAGGCTTTTGAATCTCATTTTTCATCATTCTGCGGCGTAAAACATGGTATTGGTGTGGCCTCGGGAACTGATGCGATTCAGGTGGCCCTGGGAGCTTGCGGGATCGGTCCCGGGAATGATGTTTTGACCGTGAGCAACACATGTGTGCCCACCATCACAGGCATCGAATCTACAGGTGCCAGGTGTGTTTTTGTGGATATCGATCCTGAAACCTATACCATGGATCCAGGTTGTATTGAGAGCAGGATGACTCCCAAAACAAGGGCTATTGTCGTGGTTCATCTCTACGGTCAGTGTGCAGACATGGATGAGATCCTTGGTATCGGTAAAAAGTACCACCTGAAAATCATCGAGGATTGTGCCCAGGCCCATGGTGCATTTTATAACAAGAACCGCGCCGGAAGTCTTGGTGACGCCGCAGCATTCAGTTTCTATCCGACCAAAAACCTGGGTGCTTATGGAGACGCCGGCATGGTGGTCACCCATGATGAACAAATCGCCCAACGGGCCCAGATGCTTCGTAACTACGGTCAGCAGAAAAGGTACGATCATGTAATGAAAGGCATTAACAGCCGCATGGATGAAATACAGGCAGCCATCCTGAATACCAAAATGGATTTTCTTCCCAATTGGATCCGGCGAAGACGAGAAATCGCAGAGAAATATATTTCAGCTTTTCAGGATCTCGATGCCGCGCTGCCCATGGAAAGGGCCGGGAGGAAACACACGTATCATCTCTTTGTCATGAGAGTAAGAAATCGAGAACAATTTCGTGAAAATATGAACGAAATGGGTGTACAGACGGACATCCACTATCCCGTACCCGTTCACCGACAACCCGCCTATGTCGAGTATCTGGAACAGGGCCAATTTCTGCCCGTCACCGAAAAACAGGCCTCAGAAATAGTGAGTTTACCCATCTATCCGGAACTCACCGATGAGGAAGTGGACTATGTGATAAATACGGTGAAGCAGAGCCTGAATGGTTTGTAAAAAGACAACCATCACACACAGCGCAGTGCGTAATGATAAACTTCCAGAATCTCCTTACTTTCCATTATCAGTATACAGGCAAGCCCTGCCTGGTTCTTGGCTTGCACAAAGAAAGTTTCTTATGAGACACTAAATATTAAATTGTGTCTATAAAATCTAAATTAATCGTACCAATTCCGTACCATCATGGTCCTACAATTGGGACATTCCTTTTCATAACAGGGCCTCTCATCCTCCCGGACAATTTGTTTTCCACAGCAAGGACAGACACAACCATACAAAACCGTATGACTGGAGGCATCCTCATGCCTCGTATTGTGCTTTGAATCTCCAGTAAGATCTTGTATGTTTTTTCTGTTTTGAAAATTTAGATTATCATCCATTTTATTCTCCTTCACAACCTTGAATCATCCGGCTTTTGTCTCGACGGATCCCTGCTGGCAGAATACGAATTCGGTATCGTAACTTCTATTTCGTTATCCAAATGAAGAATTTTTTTCGTTAAACCCATCGCCGCAGCCACGGATCCCATCACGCCATGGCCGGAATATCCAATACTCACGGCATAGTTACATACTTTTTCCGACCTGGGAATACCTATCATTGGCTTCTCGTCCTGGGTATCTGCATAATGGCCCATCCAACCTCTCGAATCTGCTCCACTGTACAATCCGAGTGTCCCGGCATTTCTGACTAAAGGTCTTTTCTCATCAAACAAAACCGGATAAAAAAATTTAAAGAAGTATTCGTCAAAAACAGCATTATCCAATGGTTTTACTTGAATACCGGGTTCTTCATCATCAGCACTAAAGAATAGCCACAATTTATCTCCATCCGGTCTGATCATCCTCTTTTCAAGTATCACCAATCCATGGTCTGTCAGATATCCCTTCGGTGGTTTTACGATGTGAACGATTTGTCTATGGGGAGTAACTCCGAGTCGCTCGCCAAGAACAAGTTCATTGATGTTTTCGGACCAAACACCCGCTGTATTCACAACAAAATCTGTAGTTTTCAACTTCTCATTTTTGTTATTTTTTTCGTTTCCATCTTCACCACGGGTATAATCACGATATCGAATGGCTCCGATATTATTCTCGCCGATTTCAAAACCAATGACTTCGGTTTGAAGATGAAGTTTTCCTCCAAGTTTTTCAAATACAGCGCGGTAGGAAGCAACAATATCACCGACAGAAACAAAGCCGGCATCGGGCACATGAACATAACCCGCAATGGCTTCTCTCACGTTCAAATCACATGCATTCAGATCAAAATTATTATGGATCCATTCAATCCTTTTGGCTTGCTCCTTTGTATACAATTCAATCTGAACACCCTCACTATTAAACATTTTCTCATTTTCTTGTACATTGATAAATTCTTCCTCTCTCAGGAAATAATGATAACCTTTTGCCCTGTAGGAAGAAGTGATCATCACTCTGTTCGGATCATTTGCATGGAAACAGCCATCTTCTTTAAAATGATTTTTCAGATCCTGAAAGACTCGGATACTCGTCAGGTAGAACCGGATTTCTTCAGGAGTAAACCAGTAAGGCCTGACACCTTCAATACTCTTCTCTGTATTCCCGATTCCCAATTGTCCAAATTTTTCAAAAAGGTGGACCTCCGTTTTGAGACGATGCTTTTTAACCTCACGGAGAAGCTCGGTAGCGAGGGTAATCCCTATAATCCCCCCACCAATAATATCAATACTGCCGTAGTTTTTTATCATTTTATTTTCCTAAACCAAACACCTCTGACAAAACAAAAATTTTATTGTCATTTGCATATCGCATCACCTTCATTATATTCTCTCCGTTTCTGTCACATCAACCATTTCTGCGCATCGACCACGGTAAAAGCTGACAAGCGAACAATTTCTTCAACCGTCGCAGTGCTCCGGATCACATGAACCGGTCGAGTCAAACCGATTTGAATGGGACCCAGAGATTCCACATGACCCAATTGTCTGAGAAGATTCATAGCAATGTTCCCCGACTGGAGCTCAGGGAATATGAGTACGTTTGCACCATCCTTCAATGGACTGAATGGATACATCTCTTCGATGATTTTTGGATCAATGGCCGTATCTGCCTGCATTTCACCGTCAATGATTAAATCGGGCTTTCGTTTCCGTACGATCTCAACTGCCTGGGACACTTTACGTGTTACCGGATGCTGAACACTTCCAAAATTTGAAAAGGATAACATGGCGATTCGGGGCACCATATCGAAAATCCGGACAATTTTAGCACTCTGTATGGCGATCTCTGCCAGTTCTTCTGCAGTGGGATCGATAATGGCACTGGTATCCGCCAAAAAGTAGACTTTTTTTTTGAAAATGATGATAAACAGCGCCGCTGCCCTCCCTTCGGGTTTTGTGGTCTTGATCACCTGAAAGGCGGGAAGCATCTCTTCATAATAATTATGGCTCACACCCACGAGACCATCGGCATCGTTGAGATGAACCATCATGAC
>CAZYTI010000434.1:0-396 GCA_964650065.1 uncultured bacterium | reverse complement strand
CCTCACGAGTCTTTCCGCATCGTATCGTGTGACACCGTTTAATTGTCTGATTTTATGGTACTCATCACAATAACGACTGAATCTCTTGGAAACGTTGGGATCAATGATTCGAACTTTCTCCAATTCAAGACCCAATACCCTGGCATGCTCTCGTATTTTTTTCTTATTTCCCAGTAGTATGGGAACAGCAATCGTTTCGTCCAGGATGATCTGAGCTGCCCGTAGAACTTTTTCGTGTTCCCCCTCAGGATAGACAATGCGTTTCGGATCTGATTTGGCCTTGTTCATCACCACACGAACGACTTCGTAACTCCGACCCAGTCTGTTCTCCAATTCCTGTGTATATGCTTCCAGGTCCACCTCGTGCTGAGCTACTCCGGAAGCCATAGCTGCCTT
>CAZYTI010000433.1:0-4695 GCA_964650065.1 uncultured bacterium | reverse complement strand
GCAAGATCTCCGGCCGCTTCGGTAAGATTTGCCTTTGCCTGAGCGAAGAGCTTCGGGACTGCCTGCAATTTCATGCGAAAATTGAAAATCCCATCTTCCGAGAGAGGAACTTCCGGTTTATACAGCCCCCAGTCGGACAGACTCCTCGAGTGATGAACAAGGAGCCGGGGATATATACCGTCGGTGAGATTGTAAAAACCGGGATCACGAGCCCACTGCCGCAGAACCCGGTGGTCGAACTCTACGCCGTTCATCTCTGCACGAACCACATGGTAATCGACCTGCTGGCTCATACTCCAGTTGCTTATATCGATGTCCGCTAACCGTTCTTGAAACAACCTCAATCCGCGATACTGTTCCGCCATTGCGGCAGCGGTAAAATCGGGAACGCCATCGACGACCGAAGGTTTGATAAACTCTCTAAACTCCTCAAATAGGCTCACAAGGTCGGCATAGCCTTCACTCGATCTCTTCATATAAATTTCCTTTTAATAAAAATTGAGTACTATCTAAGTTTCCTTCAAAAATGAAGATGTGTTTATTTTCTATAAAAATATAGCGTTATCAGTAACGAATTCGTCATCAACCTCTTTCTGTAAATTTTTCGATTTCATTCTAGACCGAGGAATTTCGCTGGATTGATTTTGATCATCTGGTCGATCTCTTCCATTGTGAATCCCTGCCCCTTGAGTATGTGGATAAAAGAGATCATACCATCGGTGTGGATAGGATTCAACTCCTGCCCCAGATCACTGGAAAGGATCACGTTGGCCGTCCCGACAGCACGTATGAACGAGACCAATGTCTCAATTGGCAATCCACCTTTTGGTTTGGCCTTACCAGTGTCTGCTGGAAGCAAAGGGTTGAAATCATATTCCAGATACGCCCCCAGCCGTGCAGCTTCGACCTGCTGCTCCACTGTCATTCCATTGTCACCAGCATGTGTCACGCTGACACGGTCAATCCCCATCGCCCACGCCTCCCGTATCAGCAACAAAGATTCTTCAGGACTGGAGTGCCCTGTCGCGAGGGCTAGATTCTCACGAACCATAATTGCAAATACTTCCTTCACTTCATTCAGGAGCTCACCATTGCGGCTGATCGACACCACATTTGGATTCGGCTTCAAAGGATTGGAGGAGTGTTCCGAATCCCGTGTCGGCATCCAGACAACTCGTCCGTGCCGGCCCGTAGTTAACGCCATATGCTCCACTGCGTTTGGATTTATCCCGCCGACGGTGTTATTCAGCGTTATTCCACCGTAGGCCTCGATGCCCGGAATGGCCTGACTGACGAGATAAGCAAGTGAGGCAGTATGTGTGTAGTGATTTTTGAACACAAGCGCCCGCATGCCGTACCGCCGTGCAATTCGTGCAAGCTCAAAAGCATCCAGCGACCGAGGGCCGCTATCCGGCGAAGTATGGACATGCATATCGATAGCGCCCTTGAGCGCGGCGCTCGATTCCTCCCAGAATTTGGTTTGAGAAAACAGCGTACCGGTAGTGATACAAACTATTAAAACCAAGTAGATGAGCACTAATAGAAGTCTCTTTTTCATTCTTAACTCCATTCCATAAAATAGTATCACAGTAATCTATTGATTCTCTTTTTAACCAGAAACCAGTAGCCAGCAACCAGTAACAAGTATTTATCGGGTTAAGGCGAAGCTTCGTTAATAATTAGAAATCTGTTTTGGGAAGTAATCCTCGCAGGTTCCCTCTCGATACACGTCCAGCGTGGTACAGTGCAGAGCCCCGCCAAACGGAGTTACAGCATCATAGGGCACGGGAATGACTTCAAAACCAAGCTTTGCCAGCTGATCGATGTAATTCACCTCGTGCGCTTCCACGCAGATCGTGTTGGGCCCTAATGACAGGGTGTTCATAGAAATCCACGATGTCTCCCCCAACGGTCCGAATAGCCGTTGCTTGGCCTTATGCACATATGCAGGTTTCGCAGCCGGAATCAGTTCCCACTCATTTATTTCAAACAATTTCAGCGCTTCCTCCGTAATGGGAGGCCACTCCGGATTATAAACCGCCAGCCCCGGCCGCAGCGGTAACAGATTGACGTCGATGTGCCAGGGGTGAAAACTATGATCAAATAACACCGGGTGAATACGAATGCCTTTGGCCCCAAAATAGCGCCTCAACCAGTCCATGCCACTCTTATTGGTCACTGACGAGCACTGCCAGAATATATCTTTGCCCATGCGCGCTGCATCGGCGGCATCCCAGAGTGGCTCCTTCTCGGTTAGATGGAACTCCCAGTTGTGCAACCGCTTCCGCTTTTCTTCCTCAGTCCAGACATTTTCAAACAGGTAGTAGTAGTTCTCCACGTATGACTCATCCGTCAGCCGCGGCTTCGGCGCCGCCGTCCACAGGAACTCCGGGTCCTCTTTGAAGTACTTCTCAAAAAGTGGACGCAAATTCAGATATTCGTAGAACCGTGACCTGCGCGAGGTGGTGGCCTCCATGATCTCGTTGCCAACGGGAAGAAACACATCCCGGACATTGTTGACCCCGTGCTGATTCAACTGCGTCCAATCCGGTGTGGAGACCGCACGCCGATCAAGCATGGCAGGATGAATCACCACGCGATCCACGATGATGCCGCGTTTTTCCATCATCTGTACAAAGGCATCCAACTGCTCGTTGGCCTTGTCAACCTTCTCCTGCGGGAACGGTCCATAATTCCCCAACGGAAAGTCAGCTTCCGGCTGGTCATACCACCAAGCAGGTTCCGGAGCGGGTATATTGGAGCCCTCCGGCCTTCCCACAATTACGCGTTTTAACGGGTCCCACTCATTCCACGAATTCACCATCTTTGGCATATCAATGTCCTCCTTTACTGAGATGACAGGCGGTATCTTATGCTGCTAAATACTCCGGAAATAGTTATATTAAAAATCCAACAATCTTTCACTTTAGAGATTATTCTTTGTCTTCATGAATTATTGGTAAAATAATATGGGAAGCGTATTTTTTTGAATGATGGATCGCATTCTCAGCTGTGACCCACTCAGTTTCATCATAATTATTGCCTCCGGTATTTAGATTTCGTTCGAACAGCGGGAAATTGCTGCTGGATACCTGCACACGGATTTTATGTCCCCGTTTAAAGTAATTGCTTGTGGCATCCATGTCTATTTGAACCTTGTATACGCCTCGATTTTCCATCCAGACTTTTTTGGTAAAGCCTTCCCGGTAGCGCGCTCGAATAATTCCACCTTGTATATTGTAAGCTGTACCGTCGGGGTAAACATCCACAAGTTTACCGGTGAAATCCGTATCTTTCGCTGATGAAGACACGTACAATACAGCCGTTATCGGACCTGTGAGTTCAATACCTTCCTCTAATGCCGGTGTCGTATAAACCAAGACATCATGACGAATTTCAACTTTAGCTTGATCAATAGCTCCAGCCGGGGTACTATATGAGGTGCCACGTGCACCTCCTACCGTAGGGACCGGATTTCCCGGGTCATATACAAATGTGTCGGACGGCTCATTCTCCGGTGCCTCCGTCGACAACCATCCGTCTCCATGACGGCTGTTCGCATCTCCATCACTGTGGAGATAATATTTTGTGTATTGAGTTTCCGGCAGGGGCCAAACGTCTGCTGAACACCACTCATTACGTCCCATTGTGTAATACTGAACTTTCGGCATATTCGTTATTCCGTTTTCTTTTCCCTTTAACCAGTATTCAAACCATTTAAGATATATTTCCTGATAGTTTAGCCTTGCATCACCTACATCACGAGCGCCCACAATTGTATGTTCTGTGGCACGCTCGAAGCCGCAATGCGTTGTGGGTGCGATAATCACGAACTGATTATTAGCGGAAGTCTCTGAAACAGAATTTTCCCTGAAATAATTGAATTCAAAAAGAGTTTCTTCAACACTCGGGTCATACCAGCAGCTCATATGTAACGCCGGAACATCAATCTTTTCGGTGCCATCATAATATCCCATCACGTCGTGCCACCAGGGATCACCAAAATCCGTTGTGATCAATTTGCGAAAATCATTTGGAGGCGCTCCCACCCTATCCAGGATGTCAACAATTGGAAGAGTCCAATTCATTTTCTCCCAGTCAACTTCAGGAACTTTACTCACACTCGGCTCATAGAATTTACGGATCACGCGGACCTCGGAATCCGATAGACCGGGCGGCGGCTTAAGAGAATATTTACTTCCAGCCCCAAGATACCATGGCAAGGTCGCAGCAAAATCCAAAACACCACCTTTAAAACCAGACCAATATCTGTAACGCCCATTGGCTGCACCAATCATTGGACCACATTGCGGTATCATGCACGTAAGATTCGGATGTCTTAACGGGGCCTGAGCGGCTTGTACTTCAGCCGGATAGGAACAGCCAAAAGTACCGATTTTGCCATTACTCCAGGATTGTTTAGCAAGCCAGTCCACCGTGTCATATCCATCCTCGGCCTCATGTCCTGCAGGGGGAGAATAAATGCCTTCGGACTCATGTTTTCCCCGGCAGTCCTGTACCGCAACGACAAAACCTTGAGAAGCAAACACATACGCTTTCCCTCTCCCCTCGAGATCTCTGAAGCTGTTCTTGTTATAGGGAGTGCGTATCAGAACAGTCGGTAACTTCTCATCTGGAATCTCAGGAAAATAGAGGTCGGTCGAGAGTCGTGTCCCATCTCTCATGGGTACCATC
>CAZYTI010000432.1:0-4696 GCA_964650065.1 uncultured bacterium | reverse complement strand
GTTGTTACCCCTAAATGATGTTTTTTTTCCAAAGTTCATTTCGTATATACAATTAACCAGGAGGAACTTATGAAACAGAAACCAGTGCTCATCATGATGACTGTATTAACGGTTCTCGCTTTTTCATCGAACTCCATCGTTTTCGGTCAAGCGTGCGGTTGTTCTACATCCGAAGCCGAAGCCTACGAAGCACTGGCCCTCGAGGCCTGTACCTCAGTCCTGGTCGGGAAGAAAGCATCTACGGATGGCTCCATCATAACCACCCACACCAACGACTGCGGTGTTTGTGACTGGACCTTCCGTTACGTGCCTCCGGCCGACAACGAACCTGGTGCCAAGCGAAAAATTTACTGGTACAACCAGTACGAGACATTGCCTCCCAGCCAAGGTTATCATTGGAGTAACTATGAGCACAAATTCAATGGATTGGAGATCGATGAGGTGGAACATACCTACGGTTACTTTCATGGCATGTTTGGATACCTCAACGACAATCAAGTGGGCTTCGGCGAATCCAGCATCGGATGTCGCCGCGAGCTTCAAAATCCCACGCCCGCGGCCAAGTTTGATATCACCCAACTGAGCCTTATCGCCATGGAACGGGCAAGGACGGCTCGGGAGGCCGTCCGCATCATGGGAGACCTGGCTACCCGGCACGGTTTCGGTCACACGGACAGGGGTGAGATGTTGGCCGTATCCGATCCCAATGAAGTCTGGATTTTTGAGATCATGGGTGTGGGCCCCCTGTGGAACATGGAGAGCGGAAAACCGGGAGCCATCTGGTGTGCCCAGAGAATTCCCGATGATCACATCTGTGTCTGTCCCAATGAGTCCCGAATCGGAGAAATCGATCTAAAGAACAAAGATTTTTTCATGGCCTCAGAGAATGTAATCACCCAGGCCATCGAAATGGGATTGTACGATCCTCAGGGAGGTGAACCTTTCAACTGGAAAAAAACCTATTCCCCCCGGGAGACCAGTGCTTCCGCTTCCAAGGGCTCTTCGGCCAGACTGTGGCGTTTCCTGGATTTGGTAGCCCCGTCAAAGAACTTCAGCCCCGACACACCCAACATGGAACTGCCCTTCTCGGTTAAACCGGACAAAAAAATATCGGTCACGGATGTGTTCGATATCCTGCGTGACAATTACGAAGGTACGCCCTTCTACACGGCCAAGGGCATCATGGGCGGACCTTTCGAAAATCCCAACTACACATTTCGCTCGACTCTGGATGAGAAACAGTACCGCGTAGCGCGCAGCATCGGAATGAACCGGTCGGAATACACCACGGTCATTCAGGTGAGGGACTGGCTGCCCGATCCCATTGGAGGACTCATCTGGCTCGGCCTGGGCTCGCTGAATACCACTTGTT
Source organism: uncultured bacterium (assembly GCA_964650065.1). Lineage (GTDB taxonomy): Bacteria > Zhuqueibacterota > QNDG01 > QNDG01 > DSAB01 > CAZYTI01. The sequence continues at coordinate 3,324 of CAZYTI010000432.1, read as the reverse complement.
TCGCGCCCTTTTACGGGGGTATCACACGAATGCCGAAATCCTACCAGTTCGGCGACCATTGGGAATTAGACAGACGCGTCGCCCGGTGGGCTTTTGATTACACCGATTTTCACACGCAGGTCGTGTACTCCTACGCCATACAGGACGTCCGCAAAGCCCAGACGAAATGGGAACGTTCTGCCGTCGAACGAACCCGGGAAATCGACGAGAAAGCTCTGGCATTGTACAAGGAATCTCCCGAGAAAGCCAGAAAATTTCTCACCGACTACAGCTGCGACCACGCCCATGCCATGGTCAATGCCTGGTGGAAACTGGGCGATAACCTTCTGGTCAAGTACAATCATTTCAGTATCTATGACAGTGAGAATCGAAAAAGGGATCGTCTGGAATATCCGGAGGCGTGGATCCGTGCTTTGATCAAAGTCAATGGTCTGGAATCCCAGCCACCAAGGCGCTGAGACCGACTGCCTTTGGAGGCTTTCATCCTTCCGAAGGTTTTCCAACGGATTGCATAAAATCCGGGTGGACACACAAAATCTGAGAAAGAAAGACAATGAAAAAGATATCGATTCGATTCATCGTATGCGCCGCGATCTTTCATGTCTGCTTTTGTACCTCATCGCCGGATTCCTCCATCACCTTTGATTATCAAAGCGCCACGGCCATGTTAGAGGTGGTTCAGGCCATCCATGATCATGCCGATGAAAACAAAATAGAATCGCTACTGGATCGTGCTTTCGAGCTGAATGCCTATCAGGTTTGTAAAGCACGTTACAACCATCCCGGCCGGGCACCCGATAATCGCGTGCCCCTGCCACAATTCAAGCGGTTCATGCTGAGTTTTTTAGAGGATTCGGTGGACACCCAGGGGAATCGAAGGATCGATTTTCTGAAAGAAGCATATCAAGATGCTGTAGACCACCCTGAAAAATACGCCAGGGCCATCGAGCAAGTCAAATCCATATCCGATCCACAGATCCAGGAAACCTTGGAAACCGCCCTCTACTGGCTGCCGGAAGGTATCGGTATAAAAACAAATGTCCTGGTGCTGTTCGATATCGGAGGCGGAGGATGGGCCCATCAGACCGAAGACGGGAAACATTATGCCGGATTCAACCTATTGATGCTGCTCAAAGAGAATGGGGAATTTGATTCGAACAATTTTTTAGGCACGCTGGCCCATGAACTCCATCACATCGGCATACCGGTCGAAAGCTATTATGAATCCATTAACTACGAGGACCTGGCGGACACTTCTCGTCTGAAGCTATATACGGATTTCGTGAAAAACATGATCACCGAAGGCTTCGCCCAGAAATTCTGCAGCAACGCACCGGGAAAGTTCACCAAGAAAATCTATTCGGACAGAGAATTCGCAGCCATCGAAAGGGCACGGAAGAATTGGGATTACTATACCTCGGAATTCGAAGATATCCATCAAAGAGCGATTCATGATCTTGAGATGATACTCAGGGGTAAAATTACCGACTATGAAAAATTCATGTCCGCGTATACCAATTATTGGACATGGCATGCAAGAGACATCGAAGGAAAAGATTTTGTCCTGGGCAGACGGTATTACTATGGTTCGGAACTCGTGGGTGTGATCAACGAGGGATTGGGCAGAGAATCACTCTTAGAAATCATCCATGATTTCAGAAGACTCCTGCCTCTTTATAATCGTGCATTGACAAATCTCAAACCCGATGGACATGAACGATATTTATTCCCCGAGGAGCTAATCACAAAAGTTCAACAATTTTAACGTGGCGGACGTGCCCGGCACTTTCAAAGTGCCGGGCACGTTTTCATAACATAAATAATATTAATAACTTCTCTGTGTGCTCTGTGGTTAATTTTTAACAATAGACATCAGTCAAGAAGGAGGAAAAATGCAAAAAACGACCATCTCACTCGTAGTCATCTGTTTTTGCTTCGCAATGAGCTCGGCCTTCGCACAGGTCATAAAAGCCAGGCACTCAGTCAAACTGGACGATCCCATCGGCGATGTTCGGGATCAGGAAGACGAGGCGAGCATGGATGTCGTCAAGGTCACCATCCACAGCGATGGGAAGTACCTGCACGTCACTGCCGTATTGAAAGAAAAGATCTCCTATTACTTAGAGGAACACAAGGCCGACGAAGTCATCTCACTACATTTTGACACCGACAATAACGCCGAAACAGGAGGTCAGGCATTCTGGGGCAAAAAATCCGGACTTGAACACAAAGTCAGCCTGGTTGCCTGCATACAATACGCTGACGGCGGGCTCGCCTGCATGGGTAGCGTAGGTGGGGAAATCTCGGGGTACATCTCTTCGTTGAATACGTATACCTACGAGCAGGGAAAGAAATCACCGAAAAGAAATCGCAGCTCCCTGGAATCAACGCAGAAAGAAATCACGGACAAAGAAATCGAAATCAAATTCCCATACTCGGATATCGGTGCAACCTCGGGACAGACGATCCGCGTTGTCATCCGAGAGAGTGATTCGTTCTTCAACGAAGAAAGTTATTTCCCCGAGGTCTTGTTTACGCTGAAGTAGTGTTCCAAACCCCGGTCTTCTCCCAGAAGACCGGGATCCTTTCTATTATGATTCTCAGATACTGAATTTAAATAATACCAATCATTGCCATTCTGATATCCGTCCTTAGATGACTGTTTATTGGTTGAAGTCATACCATTTTTCTAACTATTATCCTTCCGAAGGTTTTCCGACTGATCACACAAAAACCGAAAATACTCACGATATCTGAAAGACAACCTTCGGAAGGTTATAAAAAATATGCCTTTCACTTGAGGGACTATATTAATAAATTAAATTTCTGGCATGCTCTTTGCATAATTTTATAATAATGTTAAGAGAATATGCTATATTAGTAGGCAGTCGGTTTTAAAATTTGATTATGGGTAAATATTTCCCATCCGTTTGAGGTAAAGTTTACCGTGAATTGGATTTTTAATTGGGGGGAAACATGAAAAAGCTACTCACAGTTACACTCATCTTCATTTTTGTAGGTATGATTTATATCGTTTATGCGAATATCAAGAATGAAGACGGCATTCAGACGATCACTCTAAAACCCATCAAAGTGATTGATAAAAACAATAACTATGAAATCCAGTTTCGAACGCCAACAGATTTGATGTATGATGAAACGAGCCACTTGCTCTATATTGCTTCTACGGGCAATGATCGCATGATGATACTGGATGACAAATTGAACCTGGTTAGTCAGTTTGGAAAGGAAGGCAAAGAACCCGGTGAGTTTAATCGACCCTCCGGGATTGCCAAAAATAAAGACAATCATTTTATCATTGCC
>CAZYTI010000431.1:0-4698 GCA_964650065.1 uncultured bacterium | reverse complement strand
CCGAGTTCGGGATCTATTCGATCAAGGCAAGAAGAATGCGCCGTGCATTGTATTTATTGATGAAATCGATGCCGTCGGAAGACATCGGGGTGCCGGTTTGGGTGGGGGTCACGATGAGAGAGAACAAACACTGAACCAACTATTGGTCGAAATGGACGGATTTGAGTCCAATGAAGGCGTCATTCTTCTTGCTGCAACGAACAGACCGGATGTGCTGGATCAGGCCCTCTTGCGACCGGGACGGTTTGACCGGCAGGTCGTGGTTGATCGTCCCGATGTCCGGGGAAGAGAGGGAATTCTCCGAGTCCATACCCGAAAGATTCCCCTGGCTAAAAATGTGGACATGGAAGTGATAGCCAAAGGCACTCCGGGATTTTCCGGAGCAGACCTGGCCAATATGGTTAACGAGGCCGCTTTGTTGGCGGCCCGCAGAGACCGGAAAAGTGTTGAGATGATCGACCTGGAAGAGTCAAAGGACAAAGTCCTGATGGGTGTGGAGCGGAAGAGTCTCATCATCAGTGAGGAAGAAAAGCGAAGCACGGCCTATCACGAATCCGGACATGTTTTGGTCAGTAAACTTATTCCCGGTGCCGATCCGGTACATAAAGTCACGATCATCCCCAGAGGCAGGGCATTGGGCCTGACTTCTTTCCTTCCCATCGATGAAAAACACAACTATACCAAAACTTATTGTGAAACCCTGTTGACACATATCCTGGGGGGACGAGCTGCAGAGATCATCGTCTTGAATGAGTTAAGTACCGGCGCGGGAAATGATATTGAACGAGCAACAGAATTGGCAAGAAAAATGGTCTGTGAATGGGGGATGAGTAAGGAATTGGGACCCGTGACATTTGGTAAAAAATCGGAAGAAATTTTCCTGGGTCGAGAGATCGCACAACATCGAGACTATAGCGAAAACACAGCCATTATAATCGACCAAGAAGTCAAGGAAATTGTGCAGTCTGCGGCTGATCGAGCAGAAAAGCTGCTTCGAGAGAATGAAAAAATACTGCATCGTTTGGCGGAAGTTCTCCTGGAGAGAGAAATCTTAGACGGAGACGATGTCGATAGAATCATTCAGGGCAAGCGGCTCAAATCAAGAAAAGCTGTGAAAAAGGAAACCAAACCTGAAAAGAAACCGGAACCTCCAAAACCTCGAATCAGGAAAAAACGAACCAAACCCCCAAACCCATCTGAATTTAAGATGGATAAAAAACGAAAGCCGGATTCATAAAGACGACCGATTTGCATGATATCGATTGATTACCCAATAATCCTCATCTTCGCCATGACCGGAGGATTACTACACTTCATTTTCCATCTCTTTCGTATTTCAGCAGTCATTTCGATACAGACTTTTCGAAAAAGCGTAATCAGTTTTTGGGGAACGCTCCTGGGTCTCTTTATTATCATAACCATCTTTCGCCTTCCCCCGAAAGATCGACTGCGCATTGCGTGTTTCCCCATCGAGTCTTCTGAATCCGATCGATGGCTGGATATAATCATTACCGATCATATGAACGATCTTTTGGGGAAAGCCAATCCACATCGTTGTCTTGCCTATCCATTAGATTGGAGTTTTGATGCAGCGCCATTCGATTCGACATCGAATGTATTTTATTTGAAATCGTTCGGACGTCGAATTGGATTGGATTATATGATTTCGGAGAAAATGCTTTCAAAATCGGAGGATGGATATTGGGTCGTCTTATCTTTGTATGATTTAAAGAAGGACACATGTTTATTCCAACAATCATCATGTTTACCCTATACGCGACCCCGCTCATTTTTCGAGCAGGCCCTGCTCAAAATATCGAATGCAATCTCTGTAAAACTGGATATGCCGGTGGATTTTGAAACCATGCCTTTTTCACTTTGGGAATCGTATGGATGGGGGCGTTATTATCAAGTTATGGGGAATTTTCATGAGGCTGAGAGATACTTTAGAAGGGGCAGCGGGATGTCTTTCGAGCAGACTGACTTCATGAAAGGATTGGTCAACGCACTGCTGATGAAAGCGCTGCACCTTCAAACGGAGAGTAAATTCACCGAGGATATCTATTTGGAAGCGGCAGACATTCTCAGGCAAATCATTGAGAAAGACAGTACCGATGGTCAGGCCTTTGGTTTGTTGGGTCGTCTCTATGTTCAGTCTGAAAGATGGAACCAGGCCGAAAAAGCACTCCATGAGGCCCTGAATCGGGTAGAGGATGATCCCTGGGTCTATTTCAATTTGAGTCGTCTTCATCCATCCAGATACAATGAGAGCGGATATAAGAACAAGGAGCAACTTCTTGAAAAGGCGCTGTATTTGAATCCTGTTTTTGAGCAGGCCTGGCTCGCATTGGGAGATGAGCTTTATTTTCAAAACAGGCCCGATGAGGCGGAAGAAGCCTATTTAAAACTGTTAGACATCCATCCCAAATCCCTGGACGCTCTCCTGGCTCTGGGAAAAATTTATGTATTCCGGAATGATGTCCTCAACATCGTACGTGTGTATGAAAAAGTCCTTCAATTGTCTCCGCAGAACCCCGATGCATTCTATAACCTGGGAATTGCGTATTACAACGATGAAAAACGTGATGAAGCCATACGGCTTTTTCAAAGAGCCATTGAGATCAATGATCATATCGATAGCCATTATTATTTGGGAGTGATTTTTTCTGAAAAGGGTGATTCGATTCAGGCCATTGATTATTTTCGTAACCGGGTACGGCTCAAGAAAGGATATGATGATCCTTTCGCCGAAGAAGCCAGAAAACATCTTGGTCAATTATTATATGAACCGGAGTGATGATTTTGCCTGATATGGACGCCAAACCATCGTTCAGTCATGATATAATGTGTGGAGATCGAATACTCCATTTATCGGAGTGTACGCATATTATGGGGATACTGAATGTCACACAGGATTCTTTTTCAGATGGTGGCCGGTATTTCCATCCTGATCGCGCCCTTGCCCGGGCTTTGGAAATGGTAGAGGAGGGAGCAGACATCATCGATATCGGAGGGGAGTCCACGCGTCCGGGTGCAGAGTCCATCGATGAAACTGAAGAAATGAATCGGGTGATCCCTGTGATCGAGAAACTCTCTCAAGAAGTAACAACGCCGATATCAATCGATACCACGAAAGCTTCGGTTGCCGAGGCAGCCATTCAATCAGGAGCACAGATGGTAAATGATATCAGTGCCCTCCGTTTCGATCCGGATATGGCTTCCATCGTATCCAGGTATGGAGTCGCCGTGGTTCTCATGCACATGAAGGGTTCACCTAAAAGCATGCAAAAGAATCCTGTCTATGTGAATCTGATGTGTGAGATAAGTAATTTCCTGGAAAAGCGTATTTCAGTGGCTCTCGATGCAGGAATTTCCAGGGAGAAAATCATCATTGATCCGGGGATTGGATTTGGGAAGACATGGCAGGATAATTTTGTCATCCTCAATCATTTGGAAAAGTTGCAAACGCTAAGTTATCCGCTTCTGATGGGTGTCTCACGAAAATCGTTTATCGGCTGGCTCCTCGATATCTCTGAAGAGGAGCGGTTGTTAGGTACTGCTGCAGCGGTGACAGCAAGTGTTCTCAAGGGGACTCACATTGTGCGTGTTCATGATGTCAAAGAGATGGTTCAGGTGGTGAAAATTGCAGATCGGATAAGCAGGAGCTCATGTGCCTGATGCAAAGTAAACATTCCAAGGTGTTTATGTGTATTTTTTTACGCTAACCTGAAGGCCGATGAGACGGATTAACGAATCTTAAAACAAGGATTTACATAACGATGAATATAAACGTTACCCTTTTCAAAATCGGTTTTCTTCCGGTTGGAATCATCGATGTCCTGGATATTCTTCTGGTTGCCTGCATTTTCTACAAACTCTACATGATCATGCAAAAAACAAGAGCGGTTCAGATGTTCATCGGTCTTATTCTTATATTCATCGTCAATGCCGTCGCGCAGGCGTTTCGTATGCAGGAGATGACCTGGATATTCGGAAAGTTAAGTACGGTATGGCTGGTGGCTTTTGTTATTCTCTTTCACCCCGAGCTCCGTCGCGTTCTCACCATGATGGGGCAAAGTCGTTTGATTCGTTTCTTTACGAAGGAGCAAGCCAACCTCGTATTGAATGAAATCGTGAAAGGGAGCATAGAGCTGTCCAGAAGGGGATATGGCGGACTCATCGTTTTAGCGCGGGACACCGGGGTGAAATCGGTCATCGAGACGGGCGTTCAGCTTCAATCTGTCGTTTCGACTTCTCTCATCGTGTCCATTTTTAATCCCAGGTCCCCTCTGCATGATGGTGCCATTATCATACATAATGATCTCATCGAGGCTGCACGGTGTATCCTGCCCTTGAATCGGAATCCCATTTTAGAGCATCGATGGGGAACCCGTCATCGGGCAGCCATTGGCATGTCGGAAGAGTCTGATGCATTGATCGTCGTGGTTTCGGAAGAGACCGGAGCTATTTCCGTTGCGGAGTATGGTGAGTTGATCCGGGGCATTGAATACAACGCCTTACAAGAAACACTGACGGAAATGCTCAGAAAAGGGGTGAAGAAATGATGTGAGGTTCATCACGGATTTGAGTGGGTAGCCATATGAGATTTATCCTATCATATATATAAAACCAGGATATGTATATATCCCCCTCAGCCCAGAGCGGCGGTCAGGGACCGCCTCTAACCGTGAGGTTGTT
>CAZYTI010000430.1:0-4701 GCA_964650065.1 uncultured bacterium | reverse complement strand
CGCCGCTTATTATTCTTGCCCATTTTTCAATTAATGTTATCTTGTTATATACGATTCCGATGGTATTGGCACTAAAAGCAATAATAAAAGCGAATGCAACGACTGGTGCAGCCGTTCCTATTCCATATAGGCCGGGAATAACCAATCTGCTTGAATGTTGAAGCGCCAACCCGAAAGTATTTCCAAAAAAGAGTGCCGCTGAAACAGGACAAAAAGATATTGCAAATAAAACACCGAGCGCAAAAGCTCCGCCCCATCCGTATTTTGCAATTCTTTTTTGCATCTGATTAGAAAGGATTGTACCTCCGAAAGAAAATTTAAATATATCAACCATGAAGATTCCAACAACAAGCAGAAGTGGTCCTATTATTATTGTCATTTTAGTTTGTAAGAAAATGGAAATTCTTGGCACCCAATGAGAGCTTGATACAAATATGAATCCAAAAACCACATAAGTTACAGTCCTTCCAAGAGTATATAAAAACCCTGCTAAAAGGACTGCATAACTTCGCTTCATCTGTCTCCCTATAAAGGAAATGGCCGCAATATTAGTAGCCAGCGGACAGGGGCTGATTGATGTTAGTATCCCAAGCCAAACAGCCGTCCCCATTCCTAAAAGATAACTATCCACAGTGAAGCCTTATGATATCTGATTTAGAAAAATATTAATTTCCTCACGTACATAATTCTTAAACTTTTCATCATCATCAACCAATGTCCATATTTTATCAAGATTTTTCCACTGAAGCTCCAGTTCTTTCTCTTCCAATGATAATATAAGCGTTTTAGTCACTATCTTATATTCGTCAACATAGTGTTTATTGGATTCATCCTCAATATTGATCATTTTAAATTCAACTTTACCTTTATCTACAACGCCCTTGAAGTCTCGCTCAAGCACATCCTTTGTCAAGCTCTCAAATTTGCTGCAGGTAGCACAGCGATAATTTGTGTGTAAATAATATACAACCAATTTCTCAGGGCTGCCGGGATTCTTTATATGAATCGCATTTGGTGGTTTTTCAGGTGATGTGTTTTTAACGGCATCCGTTTCTTTTTTGCTGCAGCCAACAACCAGTAAAATAAAAAGAAAAAGTAATGACGCGAATATTTTAATAATTCTCTTCATATTAGCAACTCCCTTTCATGATTTTTTTTTTAAAAGTATCTATTACTCAAAATAATATTTCTGTTAATTCCTTTTCAGTTGGGATCTTACCAGAAATTTTTAAAACACCATCCACTACAATACCTGGCATCGCCACAATATCATATTCTAATATTTTGTTCATATTATAAACAGTCTCAATGTGAACATTAAGATTGTTTTCATTGATAAATTCATCTATTAAGGTACTAATTTTCTTGCAAGTAGGGCATCCTTCTATACCCAATAGTTTAACTTCTTTCAAAGTATACCTCCCGTTCATTTGATAATAATTAACATCAAATATAATCTTTAAGTATAAACTTTATCGGAGAATAATGCAAGGAATTTTTCACTCCGGAACTCATGACGCCAGATATGGTTTTTCTCAAACTTTACGGGATTTTCAATCGTGTACAGTATTTGTTTACGAAATCCTTTTAAATTCAGTATAAACAAGCTAAATTTTCTGCCTTACAAGCAGGCGCTCAATTCATTTCCTATATGATAGCTTACCTCTGATATTCAATGCAATCTTTGCCCGAATCATCCAACAAAATTTAGATCGTAGGGTAAATTATTTGTGAGAGTTTGCACCTATTTGGATCTATTTGCTTCCGTACATTCACTGCAGAGGCAGGTGCCTCTTCAGGAAAATGAGGATCATCGAATGAGCAGCATGCGCCTCATGTACCGGTAGGAATCGGTTTTCATCTCGTACTGATAGATGCCACTGGCGATGAGCACTACCGTGACGGTCCCGTCCGTTCCAGGTGGTTTCGTAGGTACCTGATGTCATTTTATTGAATGTCTTCGAAATGGAGTTGATCCTCCCCACAATCCTGGTAAGAATGACACCCACCTCACTCCCACCTCAGACTTTCTACGGGATTTCTCATCGCCGCAACAACCGTTTGAACACACACGCTCACCAGAGCAATGGACAATGCCAGCAGACCGGAGAACAGAAAGACCGGCAATCCCAGAGTCGTTTGATAGGCAAAACCACTCAGCCACGACTTCATGGCAAAATACGATACCGGCCAGGCAATGACATTGGCCAGCACCACCCATTTGGTGAACTCCCGGATAAGCAGCACCACGATCTGATGAACCTTGGCACCCAACACCTTGCGTACACCAATCTCTTTCACCCGCTTTTCCGTGGAATAGAGCGTCAATCCGAACAGGCCCAGACATGAGATCAAAATAGCCAGCATAGAAAAGGAGCGGATCAGGAGGCCAAACTTCCGGTCTGCATCGTATTGCGCTCCATAGTGTTCATCGTTGAATGTATAGTTTATTGGCACATTGGGTACAATGGAGCCCCATCGCTCCTTAAGGACGGTGAGCGTTTCCTGCATGTGGTCCGTTTCGATGCGCGCCGAGATGGAATAAAAACGGCTGGGGTCGTGGAACAGAATCATGGGCTCCACCGTGTGGTGCAGCGATTTAAAGTGAAAATCCTTGACCACACCGATCACCATGCGATCGATGTTCCCATTATAACGGATCGTTTGACCCACTGCCGTTTCTGCGGATTCGAAGCCATACTCCCGCATCAGCGTTTCGTTGATGATGATACTCTCTGTAAAATCAGAGGGGATGTTCTTATCGAAATTCCGGCCGGCCAGGAGGATCATTTGATACGTCGGGATAAATTGAAAATCGGACCACAGGGCCAGCACATTGATGTGACGATCCTCTCCTCCTTCGCGTTTCTGAACCGTTCGATAAAAGGGGCGGTCTCCCGGAGTGTGGGATGATTTTGTGACACAGGACACGGCAGGTACCCGGGAAAAGGCATGGGTAATCAGATCCGTTTTTTTCACGGCCTCTCTATTTCGCATTGTTTGAAACACCACCACCTGTTCGGAATCGAATCCCAGATCCGCCTTCTGCATGAACTGCATCTGCCGATTGATCATGCCCGTCGATGCAATGAGTGCGATGGAAATAGAAAACTGCATCACCACAAACAGGGTGCGAAGCCGGTTGGAACGCTTACCGCCCAGGGTGATCCGTTTGGACAGCGCTGCCTGCGGTGAATACGCCGACAGAATGAAAGACGGTATGCTGCCCGCAAACAATCCCAGGCCGAGGACGAGGATGAATGCCAATCCAAGATATATCCCGGTAAAAATGAATTCGAGCTGAATTTGAGCTCCGGACATCTGATTCAACAGGGGCAGGCCCAGAATCACCAGCCCCAGGGACAGGACAAATCCGAAAATGCAAATCAATATCGATTCGATAAGAAATTGCAGGATGAGCTGCTTCCGCCGGGCACCCACGACTTTTCTCAGCCCCACCTCTTTGGACCGGGAAAGGGCCAGAGCCGTGGTCTGATTGATATAATTCATCCCCGCAATAAGGAGAATCAAAACGGCAATGGCGCCAAACAGGATGACATATGTGAAATTCCCGTTGGCCTCCAGCTCTTTTCTTAAATGGGATTTCAGATGAATGTCGGTCAGGGGTTTAAGATAAAAGTGAAATTCCCGGTCGGTTTCCCGATTCTGCGCCATCACTTTGGCGATCATCTCATCCACGCGAGTTTGGGAGGCTCCTTCTTTAAGCAGAAAGTACGTAAAGAATGCCGAGTTGCCCCAATTGTTGAAATCGGACTGGGTCGCTGCATAGAATTGGATGGGACAGATCATGTCCACATGAAAATGGGATTGATCTGGAAGTTCCTGAATCACACCTGTGACCTTCATATCATGGGTGCCGGCATAGGTCAATGTCCGGCCTATGGGATCACGCTCTCCGAAAAATCGTTGGGCCATGGGCTGCGTGATCACCAGATTGTATTTGTCGGCCAGTGCCTTTTTTGGATCTCCGGCGACAAATTGGAATGAAAAAATATCCAGAACGGACGGATCGGCCATATAAAAATTCTGCACAAAATGCGATTCCCCTTTGGAGGAAAACAGGGCTTTCCGGCCCCAGGTGTAAGGATAGTAGAGACGGGCGCCAGCTTCGATTTCGGGGATCGATTCCACCAGAAGGGGCTTCACCGGACCCGGAAGTATCGCCCCACCCCATTTGTAATCGGACTCTAGCCGATAAATCCGGTCCGCCTTTTCGTGGAAGTGGTCATACCGATATTCATAAATGGTATAGGTAAAAATGAGCAGCGTACAAGCCAGACCGATGGCCAGAGACGTCATATTCACAAAAGAATAGATCCATCGTTTCTTCATGGTCCTGAAAGCGATCTTTATGTAATTGGCGATCATTCGATCCTCCGGTGATTCGTCCGGCATTGGGATTTGAATAGCCTTGCATACAATGGATGACAAGCCTATAATATTTAGACTTTACTTTTTGAAAAGGGTTGCCTCTAAAATGTTTTTGAATAAGTCATCATAGTTGGATGACAGCAGACAGGTTTTTAAATGGGAATCCGATGTGAACGCAGGGATCAACTGTTCTGATGGTTTAACCCAAATCATTTGGCCGTATATGTCGTCAAACCCTTTCGGGTACTTGAAACATGAATTTAAGAGATGAATTTTGGTAATTGAGAATATTGATTTTCAGGCAATTTT
>CAZYTI010000429.1:0-4710 GCA_964650065.1 uncultured bacterium | reverse complement strand
ATCAGAGTGATAATGAATTTGACATCCCAGGTAGGCGCATCGCTGGGCAACTTAAAGGAGCATCTGTTGAGAAACACGAGACACAGCCACATGGGTATCACTAAAAAGCGCAAGACAGAAACCAATTTTTTCATAAAAACCTCCATCCTCAAAGCCTTAGGCTTCGACAAATAAAGCAAACCGAATATCTTTAATTAAATCAAGCAATTTTTGTACCAACCATAGCTTATTGGAGCGCTTTTCTTTTTATCGGATATTAATTTTATATTCTCAAAATATAGGGGATAGAATCAAGTAAATCAAGGATAAATATAACTCAACTGATCTACCATAGTGACGAACAGCTTGTCAAACCTGAAGGACGGTCATTATCAGAGACAAATGACATTCATTTAATCTTATAATCATCATCAATGACAATTTCAACCTGCTGGCCCTTTTTCCATCCTTTTAATTCCGATACAATGCCTAACACACTGCTTCGCAGTATATTTTGGACAAATCCAACCAATGGGATATCCTTTCCCCCGATTTTTAAGGAGATCGATGCGTTGTTAACGATACAATCCGAACACTTCTTCTTACCCTGAACAATTGCTTCAACCATATTCTTACAGCTCATTCCACAATGACTGCAACATGATTCATCGACATAGGGTAAAAACGGGAAAACCGTTTCTTTGACCCTCCGCACCAGATCATTCATATCGGCCGGATCAAGAGGATTATACACCCGGGATCCCCTGAAAGTCTTATGTGCGTTACCGAACACACCCGATATGGCAAATGTTCGTCCATCCATGAAATCGGAGATTTCTTCTTCAGATTTTCCACAGACAATTTTAGGCAATGGAAAGTCGTTGTATCCTTCAACGATTAGCCAGTCGGCTGTGATTTGCTTGACGATTTCAGGCAAATCCAATTGACCGTCATATAGAATGTCGGTTTCTTTCAGGCCCCTGGCAATAACCGGATTGGCCCCCGCTTTCTTGTGAATGGCTGTATCCTTCCCCTCGGTATCCAATTGAAAGTCTTTGAAATGAATATCCTTGAGGGAGGCGATACGAACACCGTCAGCCGACAAACGACCGATCAATTCCTTTACCAAAAAGGTCTTCCCGGAATTAGAATACCCGCATACTTGAAAAGCATACATGTAACCCTCCAGCTTTTTGAAATTACAAAACACCCGCCTTAGTATATCCAAAAACCAAAGCAATTCACGGAGACGACCAGCCCTATCAATCCCCAATCCAACGGTTTCAAAGGATAACCTCGCGGAAGTTTCTTCCTGCCGGATCCTCCGTACCCCCTCAACTCCAGGGCCAATGCAGAATCAAACAAATAGACCATGCTCCGCATCAAGAGTGCGAAAATGAGTTGCTTCCCCGCTCGGATTTTGTTTTTAAGCGATAGTTTTCTGAATCGTACAGAACGAAACCGGTAAAACCATAATCCCCTTTTTGCTTCTGAAAAAATGAAAGGAATGAGCTTGAACGTCATCAACAGCAACAATCCAAAATTGAGAGAAAGTCGTACCTTGTTGGTAAATAACAGGAAGTGGAAGATTGAGACATGGGCCATGATATGGGCGAGGGCGAATAGAATCATAAACCGAATCCAGAGCAAGACAGCCTCACGTAAACCGTTGGAATATATCAGTGGAAAATTTTTCAGGGTGAGCAGCGCCGTACCACTCCTCCGGAAAATGATCTGAAGCAGGGAAATCCCCAAAAGGGTAATTCCCACCTTATAAAAACGGCGGAAAAACAGAGGAACCTCCTCAGGATCACAAACGAATACAAGTGCACATAATAACAAGAGCCAAACTGAAGGCATGATGAGGTGCGTATCACCAACTGCCCACAAACTGGCTGAGCCTCCCAACATCAAAACCGTGAGAAAATGGTATTCGATTTTACGGTGTTTTCCAGTCATTCTGCTTGACAATCAGTCATTGCATGATCCCATTAGGAAATTTATAAAAGTAAAAACCGTGTTGAATAACATTCAACACTCTATGTTAAAGTAAAAGGCTTAACGAGCTTCCAATTCTTTTCCGCCATTAAACACCCATACCATTCAGGATCATCATTCAGATATCCCAAAATAAAGGTGGTAGAAGAAAAACCCATTGAATGAGCCGGCGACTGGGAATCCAATAAAAATGCAAGACAACTTTTAAGGCGGTTTTCCGACAATCCTGATGGCAAATGGCCGATGATGAAGTACTCCGGACACTTTACCCATTGACATAAAAGCCAGATGACTTTGGTCTCCCCTTCCGAGAGAAAGAAAGGATGATTCGGGGCAAGATCAGTCAATCCGACATAGGATAACAGCTCCATGGCCATCATCCGATCTTCTTTATCCCCCGACACACGCTCGTTCCGAACAGCCATGCAATCGGCGATCTCCTGCACTACCCGATCACTAAAGAACATGAAAGGAAAGTGATCGGGTACCCATCCCAACCACCTGCCGATCATGGGCACATCCTTAACCTCTGTTCCCCAAAGCTTGTGTTTCGCTATCCGTTGGAAGGGATCGTATACATGGCCCTTTATCCACTGATCGATCATTCCCGGATGACTCTGTTTCAGCAGATAATGCCCATCCCTGGGGAAATGGCGTTCCAGGTCGGATATTACCCCATACTTAGCATTTTGTCCTGTATCATCCATACTGATGTTGTCCATGGGATAGATTGATGTGTCGTGAGAATAATGCCCTTTCCCTGTTTGAGCAGATGGGCGAAGAATGTCCGCCATCTGTTGATTTGATTATCAACCACGACATTCATAAACTCATCCAGCAGGTAAAGCCTGGCATCTTGCAGGTAATATATACCCGTCAAAGCCAGTACTTTCTGATGTTCAGAAAATGTGTTGAACGACCGCTTCCATAAATCTTTCAACCCGGGAAAGAATGCGAATAAATCCAGTTTTCTTTGACGGACATGCCCCTGGTCTTTCTCAAGCACACTTTCGATCAATGCCATCTCTTCATCTAAATTGGAGTTGAGTAAGAAAAAATCGATGTTTCTCGAGGGCACGTAGGCAATATCGGGGAAAAAGGATTTGGGTGGGTTGTCAATGATGGAACGGCCGTCAATTAAAATATCACCCTCTAAAATCTTGCCTCGGCTAAAATGTGGAATCATGCCGGTGATCAATTTGATCAGAGTCGTTTTGCCACAGCCATTCTCGCCCTGGAGAATGACCATATCACCGAAGTCGAGTTGGGTGTTTACCCGATCCAACAGAACTTCCTCACGCCATCCGAAAGAGAGATTTTGGATAGACAATAGCATCCTCTATACATCCTCACCATCTCAAACTGATGTAATCCAAATCCGGATGTAATTGAAGCACTTTCTCGAAAATGTCATAGAGGGGAAGTTTTTCCTGAAAATAATTCTCGAAATCGTCCGATACCACCCTATCACCGTTCTTTAAGAAGAGGTTAATCACCATCCGTTTTTGCACCCCTTGCATATACATGCGATTCCGCCAGACCCGCTCCTCCCATAAATGCTTCTCCTCAGATGAGAGAGACTTTAAAAAGACGCCTGTATACCCATTGCTGATAAAAAAAACCTGCCTCGTTCTCAAACCCGTAGGTACGCGGACGCCTTCAATTCTCCAAGTATGATCCTCACTCCGGGCGAGGACCATGTGCTTTATTATGTTATTCACCGAATATTCTCTGTACAAACCATCCTGTGTCAAAACATGAAAATGTGTTTCGGGAAAACGAAAAACGGAAAGCAGATCTTTGATATTGATTCGTGGTATGGTCCCGCCTTCTTGAAACAAAGCCTTAAACTTTTCATTCCCTGGAAAATATACTTTATATTCATTTACCTCGTCCTTTCCCCTGTCCAGCGTAATGATGATACGATTGGGTGCGCTAACCCAATACATGGCCATGAGTTGTGGAAAGACCAGCTTCATATATCCGTATTTTTCAGGAAAAATCCTTTTTCCCTCTATTTGATAAGCACAGATAGCGGTCTCCCAATTTGTAAGAAGATCCCCCGTCAAAACCGACATGTACCCATCATAGGCAGAAACCGTGATGTTGGTAATAAGATGCAGGGGGATGCCTTCGCGCTCTAAGAGTGCGCTGAGTAAAACACCCACCCAAACATGTTCAGGGTTCTCTTCTTTTCCCCTGGCTTTCACAGAACTCGTGGTCATACGCTTCAGGTCGTCCAGAGCGATAAACCGATCCCGATTTTTCTCCGACGAGCTATGATCGATCACCTGTAGTAAAAATCCCTTTTTCTCCATGGCAAAGCATCCGGATGAAAATCCGGCTACTATAAATACAAAAAAAAATATAACAGGAACGATTACCAAATGGATGGGACATGTTGTCATCTTAATACGCATAACAACTCTTTTATTTATTTTTATCATATCTTTGTACCCTTCCATGACTGTCATGCCTGAACCACGGGGGTGGCAGACAGGTGTGATCTTCCTGGTTAATACACATCAATCCTCCCTCCCCAATTGCGGAAATGAACGAACCAGCAGCCCATGGAGACCCACAGCAAACAGTCCGCCTAACCCCCCAAATAGTAAACTGGGAATTAAACTGAGCATCAAAGGGATTCGCGGCATATGCATGATGAGCAAGCCAACCAGAGCAGTACCCGTCACATTGGCCAGGGCAGTCGGCAGGAAATACATCCATTTCCTG
>CAZYTI010000428.1:0-4731 GCA_964650065.1 uncultured bacterium | reverse complement strand
GCCGCCACACAACAGGCCCTCAATAACCCTGAGGAGATTGAACTCCCATTCGAGGAATCCTTTTATATCGATTCCACCGATGCCTTTGCCCTTGCCTATCGATTCGATGTCAAGCGGGGCCGGAGGATCGAGGTGAATGTCTCCATTGAGAGCCGACAACCTGTCCGCCTGTTTATGGATCTCTTTCGTGTTCCGGTGGATTCTACGAGAGATTGGGTACGGGTTGCCAGTGCCCCTGAGAACGAGAAGCGTTTCGATTTCGAACCCCGGCGGGACGCCAATTATGTCATCCGTCTGCAACCGGAACTCTTAAGAGGCGGCCGATGCAGGGTCATTATTCGCAAAGTGCCATCTCTGGCCTTCCCGGTTCCAAAACGGGATCGCAGATCGATCTTGAGTTTTTTTGGTGACCCCCGTGACGGAGGCCGAAGGGAACACCACGGTGTGGATATTTTCGCCCCCCGTCATACACCCATCATCGCACCTTTAGAAGGCAGAATCAGATATGTGGGTGAATCGGGTATCGGCGGCAATGTCATCTGGTTATGGGACTCCAAACGTGTCAGCAACTATTACTTTGCCCATTTGCAGAGCTTCAATGTTAAAAAAAACGATCGTGTCGAAGCCGGTCAGATCATCGGTACGATGGGCAATACCGGTAATGCCAGAACCACTTCCCCACACCTGCATTTCGGCATCTATGTTTCGGGAGCTGGACCGGTCGACCCCTACTATTTCATCACCAAAACCGATACCCTACCCGAAAAGATATCAGCAAATCAGGAAATCATCGGTCATTGGGTAAGGACAAACACAGCAGTTGTGCCCTTACAATCCTCGACGGGAAACAGGCTACGACAATTTACTCCTCTCCCTCGTCATACACCCATGCAGGTTTTGGCCGCGTCGAAAGACATGTATCGTGTACGGTTACCCGATCACGTCTCCGCCTATGTCAAAGCACATCAAGTCGAATCCATGGAAGCACCCCTCTTGCGCAGATCCTTTCCTGCGATGCTGGCCATCAGAGAAACACCCGAACCCCAGGCCGTCGCTGTGAAATGGACCGCACCTAACGAGGAAATACGTATTCATGGGACTTTCAACGGGCATTGGTATGTGAGAAAACAAGACGGACAATCAGGATGGATACTGGCGGAATCCCAGCCATCATCCATCAACTCATCATCGAGCTCACAAGGTTCATCCTGATTGTCATCCCCAAACAGAAAAATCGGAACCTGTGGTTTTTAAAATGGATAAGTGATTTGAAGGTATTTTAACAAAAGCCGGGCGAGTCTGGCAAGGAAGATCAGTTATGTAACAAAAATAATTCTCCTATTCATTTTTTTCTCATTCATTTTTACAGGACGCTCCCGTCAGAATAATTTTCCTGGGTTAAAGGGCCCTTACCTGTGACAGGAACCTCCGGGAATGGTACCCGAAGTTTTTGCTCCCGGTATTATATCAACCGGAGAGGTAGAGTTGAACTCGGCATTCTCCCCGGACGGCAATCGATTGTACTTCTGCTCCAACCGTAAATCCGGTACCGCCGTTGGCGGCATGGACATTTGGTTCAGTGAACGAACCGAAAACGGATGGTCTGAAGCGAAAAATATCGAAGAAATGCAATCAGACAATATGTAGTAAGGAAAAAAATATGAAAAAATACAGAAGATTATTCGGTATGATATTATTTACCATATTGATTATACCACAGCTTTATGGGCAGAATACCTTCCCGGTATTAAGAGGGCCCTATTTCGGTCAAAAAGCGCCGGTTGAGAAAGCTGAGGTATTTCTGGATGGGATCATCTCGACAATTCAAGATCCTGAAATGTGTGCGGCCTTTGCAAAGGATGGCAGAGAATTTTACTACAATGCAATCTTCAAAAATAATTGGACCATTTTTTCCACAAAAATCGTTGATGGAAAATGGACAAAACCTGAACCCATGGACTTCACTTCTGGATATACCGACAGGGATTTTACCATCTCCCCGGATGGAAATAAGATCCATTTTGGTTCCAACAGGCCCAGATATAAGGGGGATGATGTCTTGACATCTCTGGATATTTTCATGACAGAGAGGATCCAGGGAGATCGTTGGGCCGAGCCGAAAAATGTCGGTTCCCCCATCAACACCGATCATGGAGAGAATTATCCTTCAATGGCCCAAAATGGGAACCTCTACTTTTTTTCCAACAGAAATGATGGATTGGGTGGATGCGATATCTATGTATCACGCTTCGTAAACGGTCGTTATACCCAATCCGCCAATCTGGGCCATGCTGTCAACAGTGCGAAAAACGACTGGGACGCCTTCATCGCTCCGGATGAGCGTTATATCATTTTCAGTTCCCAGAACCGGGATGATACCATCGGCGGACAGGACCTGTATATTTCCTATCGCAAGAGCGACGGTGCCTGGACCCAGGCCAAAAACATGGGCACCGACGTCAATTCTCAATTTGCAGAGATCTGTCCCAGCGTGTCTCTCGATGGTCAGTATCTTTTCTTTACCAGCAGACGAAGAGGCAAAGCCGACATTTATTGGATCTCGACAGAGATCCTACAGAGATCCTACAGAGATTGAAATAGGACGATGTGGGAGGGATAGTGGAACTGGATGGAAAGGGAAACGTTTATTGGCCCAATTGGGTAAAGAAATAAAAGAATCGGTTCCCAGATCATAAACTCCTGAATGAAATGAAAATCAGAGAAGAATTTCCTGTATTTCACGGTTGGAGACGAATCCCGGTTAATAGAATGCATTGAGGAATTTATCGGAAAACTCGAGTAAACGCCCAAAGGTGTTGAGTGGAAATACACTGTCAGACGGGAAGAAGACCACACCTCCATCATGGCCGATGGCCTCATAAACGGTCTTCGATCCATATTTACCGACTGGAAAGGTATTCCTCCCGATTGCAGAATCCGATAAGGTCTGGTAACCAAAATTAAGAAATTTAATCTGCGAGACGAACTGGAGAAGGGCAGAAATTCATACGATATCCCGTCCCTTTTCTCTGATTAAAGGGGAACACGACAGATGAATGAGAATATAATCACAACCTTCCCGATCATTGAGACCAAAAGACTTCGCTTGAGGGAGATGGAAATGAATGACACTTCCCTCCTCCTTCAACTGCGCTCCGATGAACGTGTCATGAAATACATGGCCAAAGAACCCATCCAAACCATTGATGAAGCCCGAAGCATGATAAAAGACATCCACAACGCATTTGGGAAAAGAGAATCGATCTACTGGGCAATTGCACTGAAAGATACAGATAATTTGATAGGAGCCGGGGGCTATTGGAGATGGGTAAAGCAGCACTTTCGGGCAGAAATCGGCTTCCAGCTTTTACCCGCATACTGGAGGAAAGGGTATATGAAGGAAGCCCTGGGTGCGATGATTCAATATGGATTCGATAAAATGACTTTACACCGCATCGAAGCCGATTCAGATCCCGGAAACAACGCTTCGATCAAGCTCCTGGAAAATCTCGGTTTTAACAGGGAAGCCCATTTCAAGGAGAATATCTTTTTCCAAGGCCAATATTTGGACAGTATGATTTATTCGCTTATCGATCCGCGAGAAAAAGATTAAAAAACTAATCGTAGATTCTCACGTATAACTAATTAACTTTTATATGTTTTGGTCTAATCCGTGAAAATCCGTCCAATCCGTTCAATCCGCGTTCCATCCAAAAAAGGAAAATATATGAGAAAGATCACACGACAACCGATACTCTCCATCTGTATACTGTTCATTGGCATATGGGGTTCAGGTTGTGCACAGATTGAGGTCACGAATCTCGAATTCAACACTATTAAAACTGCTGAGCCGGATTCGGTGAAGACCTTAAAAAGCCTGCACAAAAGGGATAACCTCTATATGATGACCTACTATGGTGACTACGACAAACGTCTAAATCAGACGAATGAGCGTATCATCAACAGGGGGTTTGAATCCGTAAGAAAGATGGGATCGATCGAGATTGAATGCAGCATGTTTGCCGCTTTAGGGGATATCCCCCTGTATGGGAGAAATTTTGACAATCCGGAATGCGGCGTCCTCGTCACCCTCTATCTTCCTTCCGATGGATACGCATCCATCGGCTTTTCCCGTATGAACGATTTCGGATTCGATACTGAAGAAGATCCAACCCTCATGCCCATATCTGAAAGACGGTTATTATTGAATGCCCCCTTTTTCACGCCCGATGGGTTGAATGAATGCGGTGTGGCCGTTGCCCTGGCGGCCCTCCGAAGTGTGAACATCGATGTGGATCAAAACAAAAAGACGATATTCATCACATGCCTGGTCAGGGAGATACTGGACCATGCAAAGAATATCGATGAAGCGGTTGCCATCATTCAGAATCACAACGTATTCGACAGCGGAGTCGATGCGGTCTCCCACCACCTCCTCATTTCCGATCCTTCGGGTCGATCGGTCATCGTGGAATATTTCGAGGACGAATGGAGAACCATGCCCAATGAAAAACCCTGGCAGGTGATCACCAACTCCCCCCTCTATCAAAAATCTGAGAAATCCAGAAAGAATGTATGCTGGAGATATAAAATCCTCAGCGAAACATTCGAAAAAGACAAAGAAAATATCACGTGGGAACAAGGATTCGATATACTCAAAAGCGTATCCGGAAAAGGAACCCAGTGGTCGACGATATGTGATATGCAAAAGAGAGAAATATATATTTCACT